>JBDNHU010000181.1:0-22237 GCA_041688615.1 Mariniblastus sp.
ACATTTTTCGACCAGTGCGGGTAGTTCCGAGACCCTCGGTTGATTTCGCGGGCTGTGTGCAGATGTCACTGGAACGTAGATGGGGCGTTGGACGACCCAGCCAGTAGACGACCCAGCCAGTAGACGACCCTGTCGATTGCAACTTTAATACTGGCAACCCTTGCTTAAAATGAAGAATCTGTACCGCTGGCCAGCACGAATGTGATTTTGCACATAACGAATCTGAGCCAAGATTCTTATTGGGCGGAACTGCGGTTGAACGCCACCTGTTTTGTCGGTCCAGGATTAGGGCGGCGGCGTTGTTGACTTTGCACTGGACGGGCTGTTGAGTTTGGAAAGGGCTGACGAGTTTGGCAAGGGCTGATGAGTTTGGATGGGTGCAAACGGGGAACGTTCCACTTGGGTGATGGCTATCGACTGGCGTGGTGGCTATTGCCTGGGGGGTTAGTGCAGAGGACGATCGCTTTTGATTGCCGTGTTGTGCGTTTTTTGTGAAGAATTGACGCATGAGCTCCGCATTTTATGGGCGGATTTTTGGTTCTGTTGGGTGACTACGCAAGGTTCTACGATGTCTAAAATGAAGATCGACGCAATTTGGGAAGGCATTCTCACGGGTTACCCGCGGAATGTCGCTGGACGCAGAACAAGAATAACGATCGCCACACCGATCTTTTGCGCCGCAGTTATGGCGATGGGACTGTTCCAAAGTGGTTTCGTGGTTACTGCGGTGTTTGCAATTCCATTCACTCCCGCTTGGCAGCAGACTGACGAACAGCCTGATGCGTTGTTTGAAAAAGGCAAGTCGGACTACTCGAACACTTGCGCCGATTGTCATGGTGAAGCGGGTCAGGGTGTCGAAGGCGCGTATTCATTGGCCTTGGTTGGTGATGATTCGATCGGACAATTGACCAAACGAATTTCAGAGACCATGCCCGAGGGTTCACCCGAAGATTGTGTGGGTGAGGATGCGGCGGCGGTTTCTTATTTCATTCATCAAGCATTTTATGGAGAGGCGGCTCAGATTCGTAACCGTCCACCAAGGGTTGGGGTCGCTCGGTTGACCGCAAATCAACTTCGCCAAAGTTTAGCCGATCTGTATGCTGTGAATGCCAACGGCTTGCCTTGGAACAACGACCAACGCGGTGTCGAAGCCAAGTATTTCAACGGCGATCGTTGGGCAAAAGAAGAGATGAAAGTCGAGCGAGTGGACCCGGTTATTGATTTTGACTTTGGTCACGATTCGCCAGGTGAAGGTATCGAAGCCAAGAAATTTTATGTTCATTGGCAAGGCGGTATGCAAGTGGAAGTTTCCGGTCGCTACGAGATTGTAGTTCGTAGCAGTTGCAGCTTCACTATGGACTTTGGGCGTGATGGGCGTAGGTTCATTGATAACCATGTCCAGTCTGGCGATAAGACGGAATTTAAGCGGACGATCTATTTGACGGGTGGTAGAATCTATCCCTTTAAGATCAACTTCTTTCAGCGTGAACGAAAGACGGAATCACCACCGGCCAAAATTTCATTATCTTGGACGCCTCCCAACAGTGTCGAGGAGATCATTCCAGCCAGAAATTTGCTACCAGGTTGGATTCCGCCTGCGTTTTCTTTACAAACCATTTTGCCAGCAGATGATCGAAGCTACGGTTATGAGCGAGGGATCGCGGTGAACGCCCAATGGGACGATTCCACGACCAATGCAGCGTTGGAATTTGCTGATGTCTTGATTGAAGAATTGTGGCCAGAATTTGAAAAGAAACGAAAGCAGCCCGAGGACAAACGCCAGAAGTTAGCGGCATTCCTGAATGAAGTTGTTGAAAAAGCATTTCGGGGACCGCTGTCCCAGGAACAAAAGGAAATTTACATTGATCGTCAATTGCAAGCCACGCTTGACGATAGCGAAGCGATGAAGCGTTGCATGTTAATTTCCTTGAAATCGCCCTACTTCCTTTATCCTTCGGCGGCCAATGTAAACGCAAGTCCAAATCGGCAAGCGGCTAATCAACTAGCGCTGATTTTGTTCGATTCGCTGCCAATTGAAAAAGAACTGGAAGCTTTGGCTAGCGGCGATGAATTGAAAGAAGATGATATTCGTTCTTTTGTTTGGGGGCGAATGAATGACTACCGCTTAAAGGCAAAGATGCGTCAGTTCTTCTACCAATGGCTGAATATTGGGCAAGTCTCTGAAATCACCAAAAGCGAAGAATTGTATCCTGGGTTCGATAGACCACTGGTCGCCGATTTGAAGGCTTCATTGGATTGGATGCTAGATGATTTGATGGCTGACCAGCAAAGCGACTTTCGTACCCTGTTTACGACGGATTGGGCATACACGACACCGCGGTTGGGTGAATTTTATGGAGAAACGTGGAAGCCGGCCACTGAAGCGAAGCAGTCTGGCCAGCAATTGCAAAAATCTGTTTCCGATCCCGAGCACCGGTTTGGGATTTTGACTCATCCGTATCTGACCAGTCATTTATCCTATCACGACACCACATCGCCGATTCATCGCGGGGTGTTTGTGATTCGATATTTACTGGGGCGAACCTTACGTCCACCAAGCACCGCGTTTTCGCCACTAAGTCCTGACCTGCATCCTGATTTGACTACCCGTCAGCGAGTGGCCCTGCAAACGAGTCCCGAGAATTGCCAAGCATGTCACCTTAAAATTAATGGCGTTGGGTTCACTTTGGAGAATTACGATGCTGTGGGTAGGTATCGATTGAGTGAAAAAGAGAAGTCGATCGATCCAACTGGTAACTATGAAGATCGTTTGGGCAATACAATGGATTTTGCGGGTCCGAAGGCTTTGGCGGACTACCTGGTAGAAAGCCCTGATGCGCATCGAGCGTTTGTGGCAAGATTGTTTCAGCACTTCGTCAAGCAACCAGTGGCCGCCTACGGTCCGCAAACCCTTGACGAGTTAACGACCAAGTTTCAGCAAAACGGCTTCAATATTCGGTCGCTTCTGGTGGAAATTGCCGTGGTTTCGGCGATGAAACCGGGGCTGGAAATCGCCAGAGATTAGCCGTTTGGGCCGAAAGTTGGGTCAAGATTAGGGGAAATGCTGATTTCGGGTCGGACTGGGCGGGTTTCCCAGTGGGACCGGTCCAAGTTAAACTAGGTTGTCAGGATTTAAGGCATTTGGACTCAGAAAAGCAGAAATTGGCTATTGAATCTAGTCGATGACACTAGGAAGTTAGGTTGTAGGGCAGACTTTTCCCAGCTGGAAAATGTCGTCGTCGCTTGCGGCATGCAGGATTGGTTGGACAGGATACGCGACTGACTGTTCTTGGATGGTCAATTTTGCAAAGCAACCTTGGTTCAAGCGGTCGTTGATTCGTGCAGGTTTTGATTAACTGCTTGATAGATCAATGACCAGAGAAGTTCGATAAGTTTGTGGTGATTCCTCCCGCCTTCGTTACGGAATCGCTTCCTCCCACCCATTTCGGGCTGGTGCCGATTTCGGTTCCAGCGAGAAACATATCAGGTAAAGTCTGGCGATGAATACTCAAACCAACCGACGCGAATTTTTGATCAAATCGGGCATTAGTGCCGCTGCCGCGAACTTGATGTTGAACTTACCAAGTTTGGCCGATGCGGCATTGCCAGGAATGCGAACACCCAAACGCAATCGCAAACAACGATTGGTTTTCATCTTCAGCCCCAACGGAGTGATCCCCAAGCACTTTTGGCCAGATGAAGAGGGAAAAGAATTCCAGTTAAAGCGAATTCTGAAGCCGTTGGAACCATTCAAGAGTCAAACGCTGACGATGGAAGGTTTGTGCAACCGGATTAAAGGCGACGGTGACGGCCACATGCGTGGCATCGGATGTCTGTTGACCGGTATTGAACTTTTCCCTGGTGACGTCCAAGGTGGATCTGATACACCTGCGGGATGGTCGATGGGAATTTCGATCGATCAATTTTTGAAGAATAAGTTACAGGCGGATGCAGCCACTGCGACCCGATTTGGTTCGATTGAAATGGGAGTGATGGTACCAGAGCGAGCGGACACCTGGACTCGTATGTCGTATGCTGGTGCGAATCAACCTGTGGCACCGATTGACAATCCTTACCAAATGTTCGACCGCTTGTATGGTCAGACCAAGAATCGCGAAATGCTGGCCAGTGTGCTGGACGATTTGACCTCGGACTTCAAAAAAGTGGAACAGAAGCTAAGTCAAGAAGATCGCCATTTGTTGCGCGAGCATGTTTCGATGGTTAGGAAGTTGGAGCAAGAGCTGCAAACGGAATTGAGTCTGCAAAATAGTAAGTCAGAATCAAAGGCCTCGGATGTTGGGCATGCGGTTCCGCAGTTGCCTCCGAATATCGAAGAGCAAAACGACAACATGCCGATCTTAACTAAGATGCAAATGGACTTGTTGGTCAATAGTTTTGCGGCCGACTTTGCTCGAGTAGCTACCTTCCAAATCACCAACAGCGTCGGGCAACCGAAGATGCGTTGGTTGGGAATTGATGAAGGGCATCACGAATTGTCTCACGAACCAGATACCAACGAAGATTCTTACGAGAAGTTGATTCGGATCAACACTTGGTATTGTGAACAGGTTGCGTATTTGGCCAAACGTCTCTCTGAAACTCCTGAACCTGGCGGTGAAGGATCGATGTTGGACAACACAACAATTGTTTGGACGAATGAACTGGGCAAAGGCAATTCGCATACTCGCGACAACATCCCATTCGTCTTGGTCGGTGGCGGGTTGGGTTTTGATACCGGGCAAGCGATTCGATATCGTAGCACCCCGCACAATCGATTCTTGATGACCTTGGCCGCGGCAATGGGGCACCCCGTAGAGTCGTTTGGTAACCCAGATTTTTGTAACGAAGGTGTATTGACCGGCTTAAGCTGATTCAAAGCTGGGCAGCTGGCTGTGAGAACTGTGCAACAAATGTTCCGTTTGAATCAGCTTGCAGATGTAGGAATTAAGCGGCGAAATCACTCGATTGTCTCGAGTGGCTTCGCCGTTTTTTCGTTTCGCAAAGCAACGGCAATCTTCTAAAACGGCAGCGGGGCCCTGCTGCAGTGGCTGAAGCGTCTGCTGGCTGACCGGCGATCTTCACACGTGCACTGGATGGAATTTCTGCTCTAATGAGTAGGCGTAAAATTCGACGCAGATTGGCAGGTTCCGGTTGAGAAACGGATGCCCGCGTCTGATTATGTTTTGGACGCGAATAAGTAAGTCGGCTTTGATTGATCGCTGGCACTCTTCATGTTGATATTGGCTATCGTTCCTAAGATCGATTTCGAAAGCACCGAATGCATCACTCAAATCCTATCTCGCCGTTCTGCTGTTTCTTCCAGCGTTGGTTACGAACTTCGGTGTTGGGCAGTTCTTGCGGATTGGTTTTGGCCACTGCAATGGTCGTGACCGGCTGCGAAAACACATCGAACGTGGCTCCCACCATGTCATTGCCAGAATACAACGCCAAGCTTGCCACGGAACTGGCTGCTAAAGCCGAGGGAGGCAATAAAGAAGCAGGCGTCCAAAGCGTGAAAGCATTGACCGGTCAGGAGGACTTGGAAGAATTGCTTGCAGCGTTGGATAGTGATTACATTGCCGTCCGGATCGAAGCAATCCAACAGCTGGGAAAGCAGGCAGCCAAGCCAGGAACGCCTGAAGCCAAGCAGGTTTACGCAGCGTTGTTGAATGCACGTCGGATCGAGTTCAATGACTACGAAGACGGATTTATTGACCAGGCGTTGAAAGATCTTGGTCCAGCCGCGATCCAAGAGATTAAGAGTTCATTAAGCACTGATCAAGTGCCAGATCTGTCTGACGCTTGTGAAGCGATGCGCGCGATCGGCGCCGATTCGTACCAGGAATTCAAACCGTTATTGGAAAAGCTATTGAATTCAAAGGATTCAAGCAAGAAGTGGGGCGCCTTGTACGTGATCGAAGCGATAGGCCCTGCGGCATCGGATTTGATTGATTTGATCAAGCCTTCGCTTAGTAACAAAGATTTTCAAGAGCAAATTATCGCGCTTCGGGCGGTTGCAGGAATCGGTGCCGCTGCGAATGCGGTGACTCCGATTGTTCAAAAGTTAACACTGGATGGCCAGAATATTTCCGTGAAGAGTCACGCGTTGATGGCGTTTGGGCACATATCAGCAGAACAAGGTGATGTGTCGCAAAAGGCAGCCGAACGTTTGTCCAACCATCTGAAGGCGCCACAATTCATGTTGAAGCAACGGGCCCTGGTGGGTTTGCTTGCTTTGGGAGCCGATGCCAAACCTGTCAAAGATCTTGTGAAAGAAAAAATGACAGACGAATCTGGTTTGGCAGCGCATGCCACCTTTGTCTACGGAAACGCGTCAGGCGACTGGGATACCGCAATCAAACGATTGGTGGAATTGACCGATGACAATAACGTCGGCTACGAAGCGCTGCAGTTCTTGGTGCAAGCAGGAACGAAAGCCAAACCCGCGACCGAGGCATTGTTGCGTAAGACATTGTCGGCCGATGAAGCGACCAGCGCCGATTCAACACGAGCCCTTGGAAACATCTTTGCCGTGGATAGCGAAGGCGCGAATAAACCAAACACCGCTGAAGACAAGAAGTTGTTTGCGGAAGTGGTTCAGCGATTCCAAAAAATGGCCGCGGTCGAAGTCGGTGAAACCAGTCACTACGCCGAAGGCAAGCTGAAACAGTGGACAAATGCGGGCTGGATTCTGGCTGAGCAAGACGGAACCGCGAAGTCAGACGATTCTACACCCGAAGCGGCAAAGTAACGGGACGGCAAGTCATCTGAAACAAAGGTTGTCCAGCGGCAAGGCGTTCTGTCTACAAGGTAATTTAGCGGCAATGTGGTGGCGGCCAATCGAATCGACGGTCTTGCCTGACCCTTTCCGTGTATTGCCGGGCTGGCCAATGCACAGTGTCGCCGGGCTGGCCAATTTACAGTGTCGCCGGGCTGGCCAATTTACAGTGTCGTCGGGTTGGTCAGGTAGTCTGCCACTTGGTCGCTGGTGATCACGCGGATTCCAGCTTGGGTCATCTCTTGAATTGCCTTTTCGCAGTCGGTTGCCCAAAGGTTGACACCACGGCAACCATCTTGGATCAAGAATGTCTTGAATCCGCAATTGATGGAATCTAAAGCGGTGAATTTTACGCAATAGTCGGTAGCCAGTCCCATAACGAAGACCTGCTGAACTTGATTTTCTACCAGGTAAGCTTGAAGCCCTGTCGCTTTTCGATGGTCGTTTTCGAAGAAGCCGCTGTAGCTATCGATCAGGGCATCGGTTCCTTTGGGGAAGATTCGCGTGAATTTGCTTTGGTCTAAATCGGCTGCAAATTCAGCGCCTTGAGTGCCTTGAACGCAATGGTCAGGCCAGGCAACTTGATCCAATCCATCTAGTTGAAAAACTTGCCCGATGTTCACCCCTTGATTTTGGCTGGCAAAACTTCTGTGGTTGGTTGGGTGCCAATCCTGAGTTGCAACAATCAGATCAAATTTCGATTGAATTTGATTTGCGACCACGATCACCGCGTCACCGTCTGGAACCGCCAGAGCGCCCCCGGGCAGGAAATCATTCTGGATGTCGACCAAGATTAGTGCGTTCATGCTGACTACGCTGATTTCATGAAAATGGATTGTTTACAGTTTCAAAATAATACCGGCGGCCTGCAGCTTGCGATAATTGGCGGCATCAAAGCGAAATAAATCATTCGCCTGGTCAACGGCAACAATTACTTGTTGGGCAAGCAATTGTTTCTTGAGTGGATTTGGCTTGATGGGCTTATGCATTACTGCTTGGTAAGCTTTGACTAAATCTTGAAATTGAAATTTACTAGGTAGCCAGGGTCGGCCAATTGGTCTTGTCTGAGCCATTAACTTTAAGCGTTTCTTCGCCAAGGTTACGACTTCTTTGTGGTCGAAAGCCAGTTTGGGAAGTGAACTGATTTCGTACCAGCCCGTATCCGATGCATCATCGCCGGCGACCGCCATTTTCATTTGTGCCGCCGTTACAAATCCGATGAAGGAAACATTGATGACCCGAGTCCGTGGGTCTCGATTGACTGCGCCAAAAGTTGCCAGTTGTTCAATTGGTACTTTGGTCAGCCCCGTTTCTTCTTGCAATTCGCGAGCCGCAGCGGTATTCAAGTCTTCGTCAATTTCAACGAAGCCGCCGGGTAGGGCCCAGTAGCCTTTGAATGGATCGCGGCCGCGTTCGATGAGCAACAATTTTAGTTGTCCGTCTTCGAATCCAAACAGTGCATTGTCTGCGCTAACGGATGGGCGAGCGTAATCGTAAGTGTATTTCATTTCAAATCCGTCAAAATCCTCGAGCCGCCAAGACCATGCGGCTCTTTAATTCGTAAAGTGATTGTTCCAACCCCACTGGATATTGGTGCGGGTTTTGGAACCGTTTGATTCCGTCGTGAAAGAGAGCTAACTGGTTCTTGGATCGACTGCGAATCGCTTCCAAGTTGGTGTGGTCAAACGACTTCGCGACTTCGGTTAGTTTGCCGTTTCGTAGGTACGGTAGCAATAGATCTTCGGAATTCCAATCGGGATTGATCTTTCGGCGTCGCAAATGATCCATGGGATCGACCATAACGTCCACTTGGTTTGAATCCAGTTCGTTAAAAATTACATCGGCAACGGCAGAGCCGCCATCAAAGAATCGGCGTACGTTCAATTTTCCGGGATTGGAAACTTTGATCGTCTGTTCGGATAGTTTAAGTTTGGGTTCCCATCGTCCATTCGCATCTTGGATCGCTCCCAGTTTGTAAACGCCGCCCAGTGCCGGTTGATCGTAAGCGGTTGCCAATCGAGTGCCCACGCCCCAAACGGAGATCTTGGCATCTTGTTGTTTCAGACTTTCGATCGTGTATTCATCCAGATCATTACTGGCCACGATCACCGCATCTTGAAAACCGGCTTGATCTAGTAGGGTGCGAGCCTGGATGCTGAGGTGTGCCAAGTCGCCTGAATCCAGTCGAACGCCGACCAAGCGATGGCCAGCAGCCTTTAACTGTTTTCCAACGGTGATCGCATGCTTGACACCTTCAACGGTGTTGTAAGTGTCGACCAAAAAGATGCAATTGTTGGGCATCGCCTTGGCGTACTCTTCGAACGATTCAAGTTCATCCTGGAATGACATTACCCAACTATGAGCATGGGTGCCTTTGACAGGAATGTTAAACTTCTTGCCGGCCAGTAAATTGCTGGTCGCGCTGCAACCGCCAATATAGGCCGCACGCGAAGCAGATAGCCCGCCATCGGGACCCTGCGCCCTACGCAGACCAAATTCCAGTACCGCTTCATCTTTAGCCGCGCGACATATTCTGGCAGCTTTGGTCGCGATCAGTGATTGGAAGTTTAGAATGTTTAGCAATGGTGTTTCTACGATTTGACATTGCAGCATCGATCCGGTGATTCGAAGTAATGGTTGATTTGGAAACACAACCGTGCCTTCTGGAATGGCATCGACATCGCAATCAAACGTTTGATGACGCAAGTAATCCAGGAAGCCAGCTTCAAAAATCGGCTTCCCATCGTTGCCCGGAATCGATGCCAAGTAAGTCAGGTCGTCGTCCGAGAAATGCCAGTTTGCTAGGAAGTCAATTGCGTCTGCCAAGCCTGCGGCGATCGTGTAACCACCCGCGAATGGAGACTTACGAAAATAGAGATGGAAGGTTGCTAACTGGTTCGCCTTCCCTTGCTTCCAATAGCCGTTTGCCATCGTCAGTTGATACATGTCGGTCAGCAACGCCAGCGAATTCGAGGCTGAGAACATAAAACTTTCCTGTCGGTTGGGCCGGGCTATTCCTGGCAAAGCGGTGTCACCTGAGCCTTGCAAGTGGTCTTCGACCTTCGTGATTCCCTTGGCCTGCAGCACCCATCAGATCATACCAATAAATGAGGTGTTCTTGGGCGACCACAGCTTCATTCGATCCAGATAATGTGTGCTTGGATGAATTTGCAGAATTGCCTTAAGCAAAGGGATACCTAGCGGCCGTGAGACAAAGTTGCACCGGTTTCCCAATTTTCGAATTTGGCAAAGCGGCGCGGTTAGCCGGCAGGGTTGGGTAGCAGGGCGTCAACGTGTTTGGAGCAAGATACGTGGGTCCAAGGAAACGCAGCGATAACGTCGAAGGCAAACGCTGCGGTGGGAGCAGATTAACTTCCTAAGGCAAGGGTAAGGTGATCGAGTGAGGCAGGCAATCGAATCACGATCCCAACACAATCACGACTTGGCGACCACTCAGCTAAGGCTGTCACCGTTGCCCGCGCAATTGCTTAAAATCGCTAATTTACTGTTGGCTAGAATCGGCTGCGGGCTGGCCTGTTGAGGGGTCGGTTGCTTCGCCGACCGGTGAACTATTTTGCTTGGCCTGTTGATTCAAGAAGTTGACGTCTTTTTCACAGATGGACTTCAATCGATCTAGCGACTGTTGCAGTTGTATCGCAAAGACGTCTCCATAGTTGGACGAAGCCAATCGGTAAAAGAGTGAATCGGGAAGAGAGCCGGCCACGGTCCAAACCACTTTGGATTTGCCGGGAGCAATTTCTTCGACCGAGATTGTCCCTTTCATTCCTGGGAATAGGCCTGAAGTAAGAGAATGTTGAACCACACCTACAGCAGAATCGATTTCGTCTAAGGTCAAGATTGAAACGCCACCTCGGGGGTCATTCCAAGTCATCTCTTGCTTTGGTCCATTGGGTTGGATTTGAACGTCAGGCGCGTTCGTAGGAACGAACGGCGACCACCTCACCCAATTTTCAAGATTACTAACCAATCGAAAAGTCTGTTCAGGGGCTACGTTGATCGTGATATCTGCCGAGGCCTGATAGTTCAAATCTGCATTGAATACTTTAACCGCGAAGATCATTGCGATGATTAAGCCGCAAACTAAAATCGTTGTCCAGATAAATTTCACAGTGTGACCTTCCGTTTCCCGCGTGTCCGCTCCAGTTTTGCCTGATTGTAGAACATTTTTCCGCCACACCGTAGGCATTGTCCGGGCCTTAATCAAAGTTTAGCTGGAAACATGAATTCGTCGGTCGGCGTGCGACCGTTTGGCTGGATTGTCCTTCAGATCAGACCCAGCCCGTTTGACGTCGCAAGAGCATGAAGGAATGGTGTTTCGCAAGGCTGTTCATTTTATCCAAATGATTCAGTAAGCCAAATTTGGGGCTGTAGATTGATTGGCTGCCACTACTATCCCGCTGCTTTTTGCGTCGGACGATCGGTTTTCAAGGGAAGTTGCCGTTCGAACTTGACACCCTAGATTTAGCCCGACCACGACATTCCAAGAGAGCCACAAACCGGGGTGATCAAGCTACTCTTGACATTGTTCGAGTCGCAGCTGAATCAACAGTCGATCGTGAGTCGGAAGGTTGCGGCGTAATGCGGACTGGAAATGCCGTTCGGCCTGCGCCAAATCGCCCTTCATTCGGCAAAGCACACCCAAGGTTGTTTCGAGTCGAGGGGATTTCCCCAAAGCCGGATCTGCCTTTAACGGATCGAGCAACGCCAGGGCCTTTTCAGGGCCATCTTTTTGTCCAATCGCAATTGCCCGATTCAGTCGGTAAACCGGCGAATCAACCGATTCAATCAGTCGATCGTACAGGCGAATGATTGCAGACCAGTCTGTCTGATCAAACGCAGGTGCGCGACAGTGATACATCGCAATCGCGGCCTCGCAATGATAAACCGAGGTCGCTTCATCCCCTGATGCATGATTCAGGTATTCCATGGCCCGGGACATCATGCGCCGATCCCATTTTTCGCGATCCTGATTTTCTATCAAGACAAAGTTGCCTGTTGCGTCAATCCGCGCATCGAATCGGCTGGCATGAAACAGCATTAATGCCAAAAGAGCAAACGTCGTTCGCGTGCTGCAATTGGGATGTTCTGTCAACAAGTGACAAAGCCGGGCTGCTTCCTCGCAAACGTCGGATCGTATCGCCAGCTCACCGTTGCTGGAAGAATATCCTTCATTGAACATCAGGTACAAAACGTTGTGCACATAGTGCAAACGCACTGGCAATTGTCTGGCCGAAGGCAAGTCCAGTTGGAGCTGTTGCTCGATCAGCAACTGCCTGGTTCGATAGATCCTTTTGCGCACCGTTTCTGACTCCAGCAGCATGCCCCGTGCAATTTCCAATTCGCTGAAACCACACAATGACTTGAGTGTGAGCGGGATTGCCGACTCGACCGGCAGGCTGGGGTGGCAACAGGCAAAAATCAGGCGTAGCTGGTTATCCTCCAAAAGACTTTCGTCGAACAGGTTGTCCAGCTGCGACTGCTGGGCACGCGGATCCAGAGTGGCATACTGGGCTGCCTTGATTTTGAAATTTGTATCTCGTCTGAGCACGTCCAGAACCCGGTTCTTTGCGACCCGATGAATCCAGGCCGAGGGCTGATCGGGTGCGCCCTGAATTTTCCAGACGTGCAACGCTTCGACTAAAGCCGCCTGGACCATGTCTTCGACAAGCTCAAAATGCTTTAGCCCAAAAAACCGCACCAGACTGGCGATGAGTTTTCCGGACTCATGGCAAAAGCAATGGTCCAACAGTCGATTTGTATTGGGCTGGGTCGGCATTCTAGGTGTGATTTTCGAACGCGAATGTTCCACTAACTTTACGAATTATTTTAACCAGGAAAACGGATGGGGGTGGCCCCGAGCGAACCCAAACCGGCCAATTGATCGGGTTTACGACACAAAACTGAATTGAATTGTTGAATATTGTTTTTCTTGAATTTCCTGTCCCACCACTCGTGCCCCGTTCGTCAAAGTGATGTAGCGACGATAGAACTCGTCATTTCCCCATTTTTTTGAAGTGGACACGAAATGTCCCAGGGAGAAAACCAATGGCCAAGTACCTTTTTATTTACCGCAGCTCAATGGAACAGCATGCAGCCGAAATGTCCCCCGACCAGTTGCAGAAAATCATGGAGGCGTGGGGTGCATGGATTGGAGAAGGGACGGAAGCAAAATGGATGGTCGATCCAGGTGACGCGCTAAATCTTGAAGGCCGGATCGTGAATAGCGACAAGGTTGTTTCGGACGGTCCATTCGCCGAATCCAAGGAAATTGTCGGTGGCTATTCCATCGTTCAGGCCGCCGACTTTGATGCCGCCTGCAAGATCGCCAAGACGTGTCCCGCAGCAGATTCACCAGGCGGAACAATTGAAATTCGCGAACTAGCAATCATGGCATAAGGCCTTCGTGCTACCCAATCTGTGCCTTGAATCGTAATCAGAACCAGCGCGTTGGAACCTCGCAGGCTCTTCTTTTCTATTTGACGCGCTGCGCCGCTTGGTCCACGTCTCCCTGATAAAGAATCAGGCGGGCAACTTTTCCAGTGTCGTCAGGATTGAACCAGAAGTCTGCAGCGACCCCCACGATCTTGAACCGGGTTTCCGTCAGGGATCGCATTTCAAATTGGAATCGCCTGGTTGCCGAGCCGAAGAGTTGTTTCCCGTTTCGAGTGAAGACAATGCACGAGATTGAAGTGGGCCCCAATGTTCTCCGTCCGGATTTATGACGCTCACTCGGTAAAAATTTTCTCAGATAGCTTTGTCGCTCAAGAGAAAGTCACTAGCGACTTTGCTGTATTCGGAGCAGAAGTTCTCGCACCAAAAGTTGCGGGAGAATATTCGATCGGTTTGGAGTACCCACACTGGACTACAGGGAAACCTATTTATCAAAAAATGAACGAAGCTCGTTTTACAGCACATTAGTCCTTTGAATGGAATTTGAAAATGATATAGAAAATCAATGAGAATAAGATTGTTTGGCTTGTTTTGTTGGGAGCCGTTTTTTCACTTGCTCCAGGGTTTCCGCAAACAGGCTGGAGTCTTCTTGTTAATGAGTCAAATGGTGCTACGCAAGACATGGCATTTCATGGGGCAGGTCTCGGCAGTGTGTCTGGATTGTGCGTGCTAAAAGATAATACCGGCAATCAAATAGAGCAAGGCACTTTTACGACAACGGTACTCGATGCGTATACGGGGGAGTTTAAGCTGTCTGAGGCTGTGGGAGGTTTGTCAAGCTGGAGCAGTGGATCTAAAAAAGAGACACTTTACCAAGGGAATGTTGTAGCCGATTATCGTGGATTTTTTTACTTAGTCTTTCTAATCGTATCTCCCGTTATACCGGGCCAAAAGAAAATATGTCCAGCATCGAATGGCACTGTCGTGATTCTGCTGGCGTGCAGCTTGGTGTTATGGTGAGGCGAGCAATTTTGTGAAATCGACTCCAGCCAAGGTGATCTTTCAGTAGCAGCCAGACCTTGATTATGAACTTAAAAGCCTTCCTTGATTCACCGGGCAGTGAAAAGCCAAGGAGGGATTGTTCATGTCTTCTTCAAAACTCAATTCTCCGCGTCGCGACAGCCGTAGTTTTCGGATCATGGTCGACGTGTTTCTGGCGTGAAGTTAGCCAATCGCTCAGGTCGCATTAAGTCACGCGTCTTCAAACGCAGACGCCGTGGCTACCAACTGATGATGAATCCAAGAGAAGCACTGGGACGAGTATTGGGTCAACGCTTCATCTGATTTGCTCGACATCACCTGAGTGCCATTCAGGTCAGGCACTCTTTCCTATTGTGTTCTGTTCCCAGGGTCGTTGTCCGGGGGGATAGGTGTCTCAAAGTTGGTTGCCTGTAAGTCGCTGTGAATCAGGTGGATCGTTGGCAGACGGTCTTTGTCACCGTCGTGTGATTCAAGGAAAATATCGGCGGATTGCCGTGGACCTTGAGGGTGGTGTCGGTATACCATTGTCCCCCGGCGCTGGATACGAATTGAGCCAGAATGCGGATATGTTGTGGCATACGATTGAACGGTGACTTGTAATCGAAAGGTGTAATCCAGTTTTGGACACTCAGAATAGCCAAGTGTTGACTGCCGAGCAGGCGAAGGGTTTTGTGCCTCCAACAGGATGGGAGTGTTTGGCCCCGGGGGACGCTGCGTTGACGCGTAAAGTTAAAGCGGCAGGTCCTACGATTACGATTCAAGAGAAGCGTGGACGGAAAATCTTTTCCAAGGGCGTTTGGGCAGACGCCCAGCAGATTAAGCGTGCGACCCAAGAGTTAGAAGCATTGCGTTCAACCGAAAAATACGCCAAGACCCAAGTGCAAACAGCGGCTCGGCGAGAAAAGAAGCAGGAAGCTTATGTTGAAGACTTTAACTTGGCAGTGTTGCAGTTCTTGAATTTTGCGGCTTGTCATCGCCAAATTGCGATTGAACTTGCGGACCTGGTTTCGGCTCATGCCACTCCTGTGGGCAGCGGGACCGTGGCCAGGACTGAACGCATTCCGATCCAGCAACGGGCTCAGGCGGCGGTCATCGCTTGGATGAGGCATCAGACAACCGGTTACGACAACATGAAGATCGCACGAGTCAAAGGAAAACGTCGCGAAGTGCGGCGTGAATTGGCCGAACAATCTAGCCGTTTGCTTAGTCGATACCGAAGTGGACAGCCGATCGAAAGTGATTGCCCCTTGGTGATCGCGGTTTCACAAAGTCAGTCAACGACCCCCACTTAAGTGGTTTGCGGATTTCGATTTGATAACTCGTGCCCCGCTACAACCGCCCTGTCGAGAACCAGCGCCTGGAAAATGGTTGGTGACCAGACTGTTCAGGAATTTACGCACCGTGTCCAGCACGCCGTGTCCAGCACGCCATTTCCCGTGCGTAACACGTCCCGTGCGTAACATGTCAAGCGAGCGACTCTTTGGCCAGGAACGCAAATGGGCAAGAATGAAAAAAGCCGCAGCGGAATCTCGCAGCGGCTTCTGGTAGATCAATTTTTTCATTGGATCAGTACGGATCGAAATTTCGTCTGCCATGAAATTCTTCCGGATTCCAAAGCAGGCAAACAAGTCTGAGCATTTTTGGTGGGCAAACAGTCCCAGTTCAGCAACGAACCAACGATCTGGCCACCTTTTTCCACGAAAGCCCTGTTCAGAGACGCCCTGTTCAGAGACGCCCTGTTCAGAGACGCCCTGTTTACAAAACCAAAGCGACCTTGCGCAACCAACCACCAGTCACAGACGACTATTTCTTCTTTTCGACGTGGACTGTGTGCTTACGCAGACGAGGCGAGAATTTCTTCAGCTTCAGCTTTTCGCCACCTGATTTCTTACGAATAGCGTAGTTGTAATCGCCGGTTTCTTCACAAACCAGAAATACGGTTTCCACTTTCTTCTTACTTTTGGCCACTTGAAGCTCTCCGCTAACGAAACCGACGAAACGAATGTATTAATTTGAGGGGAAGCGGGGATACCGTAAGATTTCCAAGGGAAATTCGCGGATAAATCCTGCCGACCGTCGTCAACATGGTACGCAAAAAATAGCACGCAAAAAAACGCACGCAAAAACAAAGTGTGCAAAAAACGTCTGCAAAGCAACTGAAATCTACCCGAACCTTCGGTGCCTGAAGCCCACGAATCAAGCTTTTTATGGCGATGACCCCAGCGGGTTATGGCAAAAGTAGGCGTTCAGGTGAGATTTGAACAGAATTTTCCAGAGTGTCAGATCTTACAAGATTCTTCGGCGGTTGATAAGAGTCAATCGAGGGAAAATCCCTCAAAAAATAAGCGAATTATCGTTGCTGTGGTCCTCTGCAAACTGAAAACCACAGCACTGCCAGTGGCCTGAATCCCGTTCCGAACGCGAATGCACGTGGCTTTCCAGGATACGATGGGCCCAATCGTTGTTCCAGTGCTGGCGATTTAGGCAACGCAAATGCTGAAGTCAGGAATCAATAGCTGAATCTATGCACTCTCACGCTGGTCGCTTGGCAATTCTTTGGGCCGCCAAATGGTAGCCATCTGGCATTGGCGAACAAATTGTCTGGGGTCGGATAACGCGACTTCCCAATCCAGGTCAGTGACTTGGATATCGGCGATTGCCGCCGTCGGGAAGCGATGGTACTGGCGATCGATAAACGACAGCAATTCCTCGAGCCCAGGATTGTGAGCGACCAGCAGAACGGTTCGGCACTCAGGATTGGCCTGACCGATAGTTTCCAGCAAAGAGTGGGGCGGTGCCAAATACAGACAATCCACCGTTTGGATTTCGACAGTGGGTTGTAGTGCCGAGGATTGTAATGCCGAGGATTGTAGTGCCGAGGATTGATCGGCAGGTTGCCCAACTTGGTTCGCTTTGCCGATGCTGGCTGCTGATCTAATTGCCGAGACTAAGAGTTCGACGGTTTGTTGAGTTCGATTGGCCGGGGAAGCCAAGATCACATCTGGGATTAGATTTTGTTGGACCAGCCAGTTTCCCATCAGGTTGGCCGCCTTTTCTCCCCGTTCATTCAGCGGTCTTTGCCTATCGTTCAGGCCCGGTTGGTTCCAATCAGATTTCGCGTGCCGCATCAACAGTAAACGGTTCAAATTTGCCAGCCTTTCTTCTAATGGAGAATCTGTTAATCGCGCTGCTCTGGCACACCGGGGCTTCTGATTGGGCATCGAGAAACCAAAATTCTACTCTCTCAGCGGATCAATCAATGCTCTGGCCCATTTTTTGTCGCCAAACAATTCAATTAGCGACTCGCGTAATTGTTTCGCGCCAGCAGGGTCTTCGGATTCCAACCGTTGGGCGGTCGCAATTCGTGCAGTGATTTCTTTAAGCTTAGTTTCGACCTCACCTTTGGATGCATCGTGATAGTAGTTTCGAAACACCTTTGCTGCATTCAAGCATTCTTTGGTTCGTTCATCCAGGTCTTGGGCTGCGGTACCGTAAAACACGACCAAAGACGACAACAAACTGGCCTTATCAAATTGGGATTCGCCATTTTCGGCAGTGTATTGCAAAAACTTCTTTTCGACATCCATGACTTCGCCGCGATTCAGCCCTGCTTGCAACGCCAACGTCTTACGATACTGCATCGCCCCCGCCAATTGCTGCAAACTTAGCACACGTAGGCCGCGAACATCCTCGGGGTACAGGCGAAGAAATTCGTCTAATTCTTTGGTCACCGATTGAGGCTTTTCAACGGCGGCATCGATTACCGTCCAAAGTTCGTCCGCCGTGCGGTCACGAACCACTCGGTCATACACCAAATAGGAGCTGGCCAATACGACCACCAGGAAACCGACCGCCAAGAGGACTGTGACCAGATTTGATGATTGTTCATTGACTTCCTCGCGTTCAGCAACCACTGCCCGTTCAAAGAAATCATTTTCGCGAATCACTCGGTTGGTCGGTTGTAAGGTTGAACGATTTTCCGTTTCTTCAAGCGTAGTACTGGTACTTTGCCGTGCCTTACTCTTGCTGCTCTTGCTCTTGCTCTTCTTGTCCTTCGCCACCCTTGTCTGCTGAACAGTTTTAGAGGAGGCGGAGGCAGGCGGTTTTGCGTTTGCTGGCGTTAGTTGACGCGCGGCGCCTTCGATGATAGTCGCATTGTCCGAGCTTGCGACCGCTGGTAATCGCTTGGTGTCCGAAGAAGTCGTGAAGTCTTCGTCCGCCGGAATCACATTGGTTTCCATCTCCGCGCGTTCTTGGATCAAGATCAACAATTCTGCCAGTTTAGCGGCAACACTCTTGGCCGATCGAAACCGATTTTCAGGTTGCTTTCGCAGCAGTTTATCGACAATCGCAGCCAGTTCATTTGGCACTCCCGCGGAAATGCTGGTTAAATAAGGCGGCTGGGTGGTGACGACCTTTTCAAGTGTTTTTTGTGGCGTCAATTCCTCGAAAGGCGGACGGCCAGAAATCAATGTGAACAGAACGCCGCCCAGGCCATAAAGGTCACTTTGAACCGAAGCTGGTTTGCCTTGGGCTTGTTCGGGGGCCATGAATTCGGCCGTTCCTAGGACACCAGCGACCGTCATTTGCTGTCCGCCAAAGCGTTTAGCAATTCCGTAGTCCGCCAATTTGATTTGCCCATTGTCGGCTAGAATAATGTTGCCTGGTTTCAAGTCGCGATGAACGATTCCCAAGTTGTGCGAATGATGTAAGCCTTCGCACACTTTGATCGCAATTTCGATCGACTGGACATAGCCGAAGCGGTAGCCCGCCTTTTGCATCGCGTACAAGCTTTTGCCTTCGACCAATTCCATTGCAAAATAGAACAGATCATCTCGTTTGCCAAAGCTTAAGAGTTGAACAATGTTGGGGTGTTTTAGCTCCAGCAGCGTTTCGACTTCCTCTTGAAATCGGTGCAGGAATCCAATGTCGGCCGATAGATCCGGCGAAAGCACTTTGAGTGCCACTTGTTCGCCGGTACTGGGATCGGTCCCACGATAGACTGTGCCCATGCCGCCGCGGCCAAGAATTTCTTCGACGAGATAGGGACCAAGCTTCTTTGGGATCATTGTCAATACTTTTGAGGAGACGGTTCCGAGGTTCGAGTCCGGCTGTCTTTAGAAGCCTCAATATAGACTAATTCCGTGCGAAATTCTATCAAACTTATTTTGAAAGTTCGGTTGGACCCGCAGTCAAACGCCAGCTTCATTTTGCTGATCCCCACCCGCCCTGTGAAGCCGTTTACCCAGAGTGAAGCGGTGGCAGGCTGCAAAAGAATGGAACCCAAGGTGGCCGTTTGGGACGAATCGCTGGCACGCGTTGGGTAGATCTTGGCGTTGCGCCGGGCTACTGCCCGTTTGGTCAGGTTGGCTGCTAGGTGTCCAATGGTGCTCCCCAATGCCGCCAGTCAATTTCCTAGCAGGGTTGCGGGTCGCTCGTGTTTAAGGCCCACTTGGTTAGGCGGTTGCCCAGGAAATCAAACTTCGAGAATCTGGCTAGTTCTGGTATCATACGTCGCCTTGGGGCTTGGTGCTCAGGCCACATTCTCTGCCTTGCATGCAATAAAATTGAAAGCGGCTCTACGATGTCGGTGACGTCAGAAACAAACAAAATCAGCGGGAAATCCGCCATTGATGTGATCCCCGTGACCACAAAGGCCCAGCAAAAACAGTTCGTTCAGCTTGGATTCCTGCTGTACAAGGACGATCCAAATTGGGTGCCACCGTTGGAGCAGAACTTGCGAGAATTGGTCGGCTTTGCCAAGCATCCCTTCCACGAGGCGAACGTCGTGCAACCCTTTTTGGCGATCAGCGACAATCGGGTTGTGGGGCGGATTGTCGGAATTATCGACCGAGGGCACAACATTCGTTTCGAAGACAAAAAAGTGATGTTTGGGTTTTTCGAGTCGATAGACAGCCAAGAAGTTGCCCACGCACTGTTAGGTCGCGTCAAGGCATGGGGGCAAGAGCAGGGAATGACCTCGATGCGCGGTCCCTTGAATCCATCGTTGAACAATGAATTAGGGCTGTTGGTCGAAGGTTTTGATAAACCGCCAACCTTTATGATGACTTACAACCCGGCTTACTACGAACCGCTGCTGGTCAGTTACGGCTTGGAGAAGGTCCAAGATCTGTATTCCTATTTAGGACATGTGGACATGATCCACACCTTAGATAAGAAAATGAAGTTTGTCGTGGATGAGGCGACCCGTCGATTTAATGTCAAAGTTCGCCCGATCAGCAAGCGGAACTTTGCCAAGGATGTTGAGATGTTTATGGACATCTATAACAAGTCGCTACCGGGCACTTGGGGGTTTGTTCCCATGAGCGAGGCGGAATTACGGCACGCGGCGGTCGGATTGAAACAACTGATTGTTCCTGAATTGTCCAGTATCGCCGAAATTGATGGTCGAGCGATCGGGGTTGTTTTTGCGTTGCCTGACTATAACCCTCGGATTAAGGCGATCAAGGGAAAGTTGTTCCCGTTCGGCTTCATTCGCCTGCTTTTCAATCGCAAAGCGATCAAGAAAGTTCGGATGATCAGCACCAATGTCTTGCCAGAATATCAAAAATGGGGCATAAGTCTTGTATTGCTGAATCATTTGTTGCCGACGATCGATAAGTGGGGAATCAAAACGGCGGAATTTTCGTGGGTATTGGAGTCGAATCACTTGTCTCGAGCGACTTTGGAACGATCTGGGACAGCTCGTGATAAGACCTATCGAATTTATGACCTTAGTTGGCAATAATGTGGCTGTGCATTCTGAGCTGCCGATCGCGTTGACCCAATCGCTGGCCAAGTTTCGAAGAACACACGAATCTATTTTTTAGGAATGTACGCTGAATTTCCTGAGGGAATCGTCGGCTTGGGCCAACCTTGGTTGCTAAAATTTGGCGCCATTAAACACTGTCCGCACTTCATTTATACGGAACACCAGAAGTCGATTTTTTGACTTTCGATCCACATGAGCAAATTGCCTGAAATCGTATTTACCGGAATGGGCGTTATTTCGCCGATCGGTATCGGAATGGATGCTGTTTGGCAATCGCTAAACTCTGGAAAGAGTGGAGTTGCGACGCGGCCAGGGTTTGAACACGTTGAAACACCGTTTGCCATTGCGGCGCCTGTTACAGATTTTGATGGCAAACTGTATGTCAAACCTCGCAAGAGTATCAAAGTCATGTGTCGGCAGATTCAATTTGGATTTGCTGCGGCTACCATGGCGGTTGAAGATGCGGGAATCGCCGAAGGTGTGGTTCAGCCCGAGCGAATTGCAACGGTCTTTGGGGGCGAGGCATATTACGCAAACCCAGAAGAATTGTTGGATGTTTTCAAGAAGTGTATCGCCCTTGGGGGTGATACTAAGGCTTGGGGCGAAGTCGCGATGAAGCAGATTGAACCCCTGTGGATGTTGAAATATCTTCCCAATATGGTGGCAAGCCATATTTCAATCGCAATCGACGCAAGAGGCCCCAGTAATTCAATCGTGCAGGGCGACAATAGCAGTCTATTGGCAATTATCGAAGGCATTGATCTCTTGCAACGCGGGATGGCGGACGTTGCGGTGGTGGGTGCGACCGGTTCACAGATGTCAGAAACAGCCATGGTTTATCGTGGCGGTGAACGGCTTAGTCCCAATTACCAAGAACCCACCAAGGCTTGCCGACCCTTTGATGCCCATCGTGATGGTACCGTTGCAGGTGAAGGGGCCGCTGCCTTTGTTATCGAAACCCGGCAACACGCAGAAGCTCGAGGAGCGAAGATCCTGGGCTCGGTCTTGGGTTTCGACCGAGCGTTCGCGCCTTTGCCATCACAAATGAGTGCACGATTAAGCCGATCGCTGCAACAAACTCTTGAACAATCCAACCTAGCGGCGATCGAAGTCGGGCACGTCAATGCGAATGGTTCGGGAGTGGTTTGCGAAGATCGATCCGAGGCGATGGCGTTCCGAGATGTGTTGGGAGACTGTCCTGTATTTGCCGCCAAGAGCTACTTTGGTAACTTGGG
>JBDNHU010000182.1:0-6891 GCA_041688615.1 Mariniblastus sp.
CAGAAGCGGACCATTCAGAAGCGGACCATTCAGAAGCGGACCACGCTGCGGCTGACCACCCGGCAGAATCTGTCCCTGGCGCCGCTACCTCGGGTACCGTTGCACCGGGTGGAACCATGGCAAACCAAGCGTCCGATGTACCGGACAAGAGTCTTGGTGTGTTCTTTAGCATCTACTATTGCATGACAGGCTTGCATGCGGTCCACATCTTGGGCGGTATTGTCGCCTTAGCTTGGATTTACTACCGATCTTTGGCTATGCACTGGAGACCAGATTATTTTGGCCCGGTTGATTTTGTGGGTTTGTATTGGCACTTGGTCGACTTGATTTGGATTTATTTGTTCCCGCTGATGTACTTGATTAAGTAGGATGCGTTCCGCTTTGGAACTGGAAACTGGATTCGTAGTTTTTCCCAACTTGGCGGAGCGATATTCGCGATTGCCCAAAACAGATTATTGAGATTCAGATGGCGACCCACTCAGAACATGCTAACGCTGATCATCACGACCACGGCTTTGCACATCCATGCCCGGCTTGGATTTTGTTTGCTACGTTTTTTGCGTTGATTTTTTTGACCATTCTGACGGTGGGGATCGCGGCAAGTCCCCTGCAATTGAGGTATTTTGAAATCTGGGTCTCAATGGGCATTGCGACCCTGAAGGGATCGTTGGTCTGCTTATTCTTTATGCACATGCTTTGGGATAAGGGTTTCAACTCGTTGGTCTTTCTTTCATCTCTGTTGTTCGTATCGTTATTCTGCGGGTTTACCCTAATGGACAGCTACGAAAATGAAGCCAACATCGAGTACTACTCGGGTCCAGAACCAGCTAAGAACTAGGTTCGGCCAGCGGGGAATCTTTTTTGCGGCAATTCCTAGTACACTAGGTTCTGAACTGGGATGGGCCTGGGTGGCACAGTGCGACTAGCGGTGCTTAAGCTTCAGGCTTATTCGCGTAGTTAGAAGCGGCGTAGTGTGGATTTTCTGTGCAACGTGCGGACGGTCACTCTGTCGGAAGGACCCAAGCTGCTAAGGTGGTTTCAGGGCGGTGCACTGTGATCGCTGCTGTACTTTCGCTGCAGACTTTTTGTGAACGCTTGGCTTGGCATGAGTGAACGCTGGGTCAGGTGAACGTGTGACAGCGTGTGACAGCGTGTGACAGCGTGTGACAACGTGGTACCTAACGAACTTTGCATCGATATTTTCTGTAGTTTCAAGATCAATGGCTGGAAAATTTCACTTGCTCAGCCAATCGTGCATGGCCAAGTCTTGGCTTGGCGAGAACGCTATTTTACCGTTGGATGCTCGAAATGCTTAGGCAGTCACCCGACACATTCGGGGTTCGCAGATCTCTTTACCAAGCGCGGTTAGTATTCTGGCTGTTCATCGCATCGCTGACCATGTTCTTCTTGGGTTGCATTGCGATCTATCTGTTACTAATTGATGGTATTAAGAACCCGCAGTACGACGTCGCTGCATCATTCGCCTACGCTCCGTTGGAACTGCCAGACACGTTCCTGTTTAGCACGGTTGCCTTGCTGATCACCAGCGTGTTCCTACATTTTGGGGCAAAGCGAATTGCGCATGAAAAACAATTGCTCTTCCGTAGATACATTCGCTTGGGCCTGTTTTTCTCGCTAATCTTTTTAGTGTTTCAGGCCTTAGGGCTGCAGACGCTATTGTCCGAGCATTTTTCGTTTAGCGACCAACCGGGCTATCGTAAGCTTCACGGTATCTGCTTTTCGATCTCCTTGATTCATGCGCTGCACGTCTTGGGCGGAGTGGTCTTCATAGGTTATATCGACTTCCGAGGAAATCGTGGCGCCTATGATCACGAAAAGCATTGGGCGGTAGATCACTGCGCCTGGTATTGGCACTTTCTAGATGTGGTATGGCTACTCATGATCGCGATGTTCTTTTTTACTCGGTAGCGATGTCATTGGAGTTTGTTATTGAGCGAAATCGGGCCCCAAGTCGTGCGTCCATTCGTTGGAAACCTTGGAACAAACCCCAGCCTCTCTCGCGATAGTTAACACGCCTCTGGCACTGAAGCAATACCTGCTAGTTCGAGTTCAATTCAAGCGTGTTAAATCGCACCAACCTAGCCCACCAGTGTCAAATGAGTCGGCAGCAAATTAGTGTGCGTGCGCGGTCTTTTCGAACAGGCAATGATCGTTAACCCTGTTGCTTGACCGCCGCTTGAATCGCCGCGTTCAATTCTTTGATATTGCGCGGATTCTGTCCTAGATCCGCTTTCCCCACTCGCGATCGGCTTTCCACCTCAACCAAAACTGCGTTTGCTTGCGGCAACAAACGGACAGTGATGTCATCCACGAATCTCATTAACCCAGTTGTCCTTTCAAAGCGGACGACTACGGCATCACCTTCAATTGACTCGGCAGAACCCACCGACGCTTTCCAGCGATTCAATTTACTAACCACTTCAAGGATCAATTGTTTGGCGTCGGCAACATTCCCCGGAAGCAGCACTGGTTTTAAAAGAGGATCTTTCGCATCGGCCGCAGTTTTCGCCCAATTAATTGAAAAGTCTCGCTGCCAGTCGTCAATTTGAATGCCCATCAAGACCAGCGGAAACGATATAATTGCAAGTAACACCCAAAGAACGGTGCTTCGTAAATTGCGGCGTTCTTTGGAACTTTGTTTTCCGGCGTTGCCTGCTTCTGTATTCATGCTTTGCTCCGGTCCCGTTTACAACTTAAATTCGAGGTTCTAACGCAGTGGATTTCAGTGGATCGTTATTTGCAAAGGAAGAACAGGAAATTCGCAACCAATCCTTGCCTCTTGCAGCTCGGATGCGTCCCAGTTCCTTGAACGAATTTGTGGGGCAACAGCATTTGTTGGGTCCAGGCAAATTACTACGTCGCTTGATCGATGCCGATCGTTTGGGCAGTATTATTCTCTACGGGCCGCCGGGTTGCGGTAAGACCACGTTGGCCAGACTTCTGGCGACCACCAGCAATAAAGCCTACGCCAGCCTTAGCGCCATTACAGACGGTGTCGCCCAATTACGAAAAGTCCTTGCCGACGCCAAGTTACGAATCGAAAGTGGAAAATCCAAGACACTTCTGTTTATCGATGAAATTCATCGTTTTAACAAGAGCCAGCAAGACGCATTGCTAGGTGACGTCGAAGACGGCGTTATCGACCTGGTTGGTGCCACCACTTCGAACCCTTACTTTGCGGTAAATTCGGCCTTGATTAGCCGGAGTCAAATATTTCAATTCCATCCGCTAACGACCCCGGACATTGTCGGACTTATTGATTCCACCCTCAAGGATGCCGAACGAGGCTACGGAAACGATTCTATCACGGTCACCCAATCGGCACTGACCACATTGGGGGAACTGTCCGGAGGCGACGCCAGACAAGCCTTAAACTGTTTGGAAATCGCGGTACTTTCTAGTCCTGAACGACCACTGAACATCACACCGCCGTTGATTCGCGAATGCATGCAACGTAGCGCACTAAAATTCGATTCGACTGGAGACGAACACTACGACCTTGCCAGTGCATTGATCAAAAGCATTCGCGGCAGCGATGCTGACGCCTCAGTTTATTGGCTGGCCAGACTATTGGAATCGGGAGAAGATATCCGTTTCCTGACTCGTCGCTTGGTGATCTTGGCCAGCGAGGACATTGGAAATGCTGACCCGAGCGCGTTGGGCTTGTCGATGGCTTGTATGCAAGCATGTGAATTTGTCGGCTTACCCGAAGCTCAATTGACATTGTCTCAGACGGTCACCTACTTGGCTTGTGCACCGAAATCAAACGCAGCAACCCGAGCCATCTCATTGGCAAGGAAAGACGTCCGAGAAAACAAAGTGCTTCCGGTACCGATGCACTTGCGTGACGGCCACTATGCTGGGGCTAAAGAACTAGGAATCGGCGTCGGCTATCAGTATGCTCATGATCACGACCAAGGCATCGCAATGCAAGACTATTTGGGCGTGGAGAAAATCTATTATGAACCTTCGGATCGAGGTTATGAAAAAGAACTGCAAGTTCGCCTAGAGCACATCCGTTCGGTTCTCCGAGGCAACACTGCGAGCGAATCTAACCCTGACTAAGGGATTCGTAAACGCAAAGATGCTAGCAACATCTGGTACGAAAAATGGATTTCTGGTGAATTGAACTGGCTTGAGTTAAAGAAATGGCATAATTTGATCAGTTACCTCTAGGGGTGAGGCTGCCACGGCAAAAGGTCGTCTTAATTTTGCCCGCTCGCTTTGGGACAAACGGAACCACTTAAAGCGTTGGAACAACTGTTTGTGGACGGATCTCTGCAAGACGGTGGAAGCAGGCGATTTGCCTAAATGAATGAATTGAGTCAAGGAGGACTCGACCGATGGAAGCATTAAAAAACACTTCAATGATGGTCATTTTGGCGGGCGTTTTTTACGGCGCTTATCAAATGTTCATGTCCGACCCAGCGTCGCTAAAGCCCTCCGCCAACAGTCAAATGGAAGCGAACATCGACCCGCAAGCGGTAGCGACTAACCGTCCTATGCAGCCTGACCTAAATCAAACCACGCAGAATCAATCGATGCAAGGTTTCCAAGGCACTCAAATGCCGCCAGCACAATCGCCAACGATTGACAACAATCGTCTTTCGCAAGGCAATAACTTCAGTAGTCCAAACGCCTCTTCTCTACAGCAGAATACGAATATGCCACGAGGCCTGTCCAACCCAGAAAACATGGGTGGCACCGCCTCTAATGGCTCAACACGTACGCAACTTGGTAATTCTCCGAACCCAACGGTGGCGCAAACGCCACCCACATCACCTGAAGGTTACGCCCCTACAAATCCTGAGCCGTTTCCACCGGCAAGTCAAAACTTAATGCCCAACCCAGCCAATGAGGAGATTGGGCGAGTCGGGTTTGCCGCACCAGAAATGACCCCCGCGGCGACAACCTTGGATCAAGGTCGGGGTAGTCAAGATCTTTTGCCCATCCAAACCTTGAATCGATCGCCCCTGAACAACGCCCAGCCAAACTCGAACTCTGGAATATCACCACCACCGGGAACGACCGGCGTGTCTCCATGGACGGCCCAGTTAAAGGCGACCCTGGAAGCGGCTGCGATCGATTTCCAGTCGGGCAACTCAGCCAAGGCACTGCAAGATCTGTCACGATGGTACGATCAGCCGTTAGCCCAAGAAGACAGAGAACACCTGATTGGTTGGCTGGACAACTTGGCTGGCGAAGTCATCTATTCCACACAACCGACCTTAGGCGAATTGTATGTGACGCAACCCAGTGACACTCTTAGTGGAATCGCTTCAAAATTCCAAATACCGGCAAGATTGATTGCAAACATAAATGGATACGGTCAAGACGTTGGCCCTGACCAACCCTTGCAGGCTGGCGTAAGCCTGAAAGTATTGCCTGGCCCCTTTCGTGCTGAAGTTAACATGAACAACGGGGAATTGACGCTGTTCCTGAAGAACCTGTACGCAGGGCGATATAAATTCCAAAGCGGAGAATCGGCCCCAGAAAGACCATCCAACGAAACGATCACTCATGTTTCCACCCAAGGTATTCCAGCCGAGGCCGATGGACAAAACTACCAGCCTTTAACGGCAGAAAACCCATTCGGACGTTACTGCATGGTGGTCGGCCAGTTGTTAGTAGTTCATTCACCTGGGGCAAATCCTGGAAACGGATGCGTCATGCTTTCAGAATCGGACATGGTTGACTTGCTTGTCATCCTTGGCAAAGGTTCGGAAGTACGAGTCATCCGTTAATTGCGGTTAAAACATTCCTGGCACACAAGTTCAAGTCTAGTGCAAATCCACTCCGGTCACGCCAACCGCCAAGCAAGTCGTATCCAAGGCTATTTCGGATTTAACTGGACGCTCAGATTTTAGAATTGGTGAATTAGCGATTCTAAAAGTTCAACTATCGAATTCGCCAAAATCCTGGAAACGCCAGAACCACCATTGGAAAGATCTCTAGTCGCCCAAGCATCATCAGCAAGGTGAATATACATTTGGACGTGCTCGTGAAGTGGCCATAATTGGTCGAAGGCCCAACGGTTCCTAAACCGGGGCCGATGTTATGAAGAGTTGCCGCGACACTGCTTGCGCTATCAATCAATTTATTGCTAGGATCAATCCCCCAGGTCGAATCGGGTTCGAGTGCGATTAGCAACAACCACGATGCCGCAAAAATAGCAAAAATCAAACAAAAGTAGACCAAAATACCCTTCCGCATCGCCGCATCATCGACAACTTGATCCCCCAGCAACAAGGGGCGAATCAGTCGTGGGCGATACGATTTTTCAATTTCTAATCGCAAGATTTTCACGAACAATAAGTGACGAATCACCTTCATGCCCCCGCCCGTACTGCCGGCGCATCCACCGACAAACATCAGCAATAAAAGTAGCAGGCGACTTAGTTGACTCCATTGATCAAAATCATTGGTGCCGTACCCTGTTGTTGTGACGATCGACACGACTTGAAACAAAGAATAGCGAACGGCACTTGAGAATGAATCGAATCCATTGTCACCGCCAAGCATACCAACCGCAATAATAATCGTGGTCACCATCACGATGATTCCGATGTAGGTCCGCCATTCGGCGTCCCTGATCAACAGGAAGGGCTTGAACAAAACCAAGAAGTAGAGCAGGGTGAAATTTGTTCCTGCCAGAATCATAAATATCGTCACGGTATACTCAATCAACGGCGAATCGAAGTGGCCTAAACTGGCGTTATAAGTACTAAACCCTCCGGTGGCCATTGTCCCAAACGCATGACATATCGCGTCAAACCAAGTCATCCCCATCACCTTTAGTAGCACCGTCAAAACGAGATTTAATCCTGCGTACATCACCGTGAAAATCCATGCGGTGTGCTGCATCTTTTC
>JBDNHU010000183.1:0-16342 GCA_041688615.1 Mariniblastus sp.
CCTTGGTGGTGCCCGGTTCCAACCCCATGAAGGTGTAGGGGAAATTATTGTCACAATTGTTGTACTGAGGCGGGAAGTAATAGCTTTCCGGCTTTCCCTCTTGGCCTACCAGTTTGGCATCGTCAAACGTTTGATGCATGTGATGTGGAATCGGGCCCATGTTGTCAAAGAACTTCGAGTAAACCGGCCAACGTCCATACTTCTGGAACATCGTCGCGCCAATAATTTGCGAACCGGATTCTGCGATCGCGTCTTTCAATTGGAACTGCTTACCTTCGTGGAGACAGAAACTTTGTCCCTCATTCCAAACTCGACCGTCGTTCGCCGCGTCGGTCGTGCTTCCAAACCAACGTTCGTCGATTCCGCCTCGCTGGGCACCATAAGAATAGTAATCGCTTGGATGAAGTTTGATTCGCTTGCCAGGATGTAGGAAACTTCGTGGCACCCAGGTTGGAGTCAAACGCAACAGGCCTTCGCCGGCATCCAAAGCCGACCCAAGTGACTTCGCAATGTTGTCTCCACCTACCAGCGAATTGCGATCGACTTCACCACGTTTCATTCCAGCCATGTTTTCTAAACTCCAGTTTCTATGATTGCCAACAAATGGGTAATACTTGAGTGTAAGGAAGACGGTCAGCCAGTCCCGCGGTTCTATTCAGGTAAGCGGTTTCGCTTCGTGTAGCGAAGATCGCAACATCGAATTTGCCGCCAATTTGCCGCCTTATTCCTACCACTTCAGAATCGAAAGAACCATGTGAACCCTGGGTCATGCGGTCAATCGCCGACACGATCCTATGCCGCTGATGTCATTGCCCGTTGTATTGGATATCCGTTAAAAAACCGCATCAATACCACAGCAATGAATTTGTGACTTTATTCGGTCTCTTGCCTTCACGCAAGTATCCGCAGGTTCGCTGTTGCGGCATCTACCCATTTTCCACTTCACAACAGGCGTTTCATTTTAGCTAAGTGACAAAATCGTTCGTCAGTCGCCGTGGCAGTTTAGGGTAAACGCTGTTTTGTCGAGCGTCAGGAACCCAGATTTCAGGTGGGTAAAACTCTTCCTTTCGCCAGAGCAAGTTTCTCAAATCAAGTTCGTCAGGCAACCAAAAAATTAAGGATCCTGATCTGGCGATGAATCTTGAATTGGTGTGGGGGTTGGATTTTGCCTTTGGTCCAGCAAGAACACGACCAAGCCGAACAATTCGTCCTGGGATAGATTTCTGGCGACATCGGCCGGCATTAGGGACTGAGTGGTTGGCTTGCGTTGATCGATTTCATCTAATGACAACGTGACGGCTTTGCCTTGGTTATCCCTCAATTGGATCGATGATGCGTCTTCGGATGTGACCAAACCCGTCACCACTCGGCCGTCTGCCAAGAGGAACAACTGAGCCAGAAACGCGTGGTCAACATTTTGGTTAGGCAGCAAGATATCTTCCATCAAACGGTCTAAGCCGCGATTGCCGATCCCGTCCAATTGAGGCCCAACCACATTCCCTTGACCTGCAATTTGGTGGCAGGCCGAACAGTCTTTTGTAAATTTCTTTGAACCCGTTTGGATCCATTGCAACTTGGTAAGCCTTCCCCTTGGGACTTCACTGCGGTCATCCGTGCCTGGCGTCGTTTGGGAATCTTTTTGATTTGCCACCGCGGGTAAATCTAGTTCACCTTGATTGTTGATTTGCTGAACCCAGGGGCGGAATTGCTCGACGGTTTGCACCACTTTTTGCTGCCAAACTTGATCAAGTGGCGGTAAGGAAGCGGCCAGTTTTTCAGCGCGGACTTGCCAATTTTTATTCCCTTGTAATCTAAATTGATTTATGACGGCCGGATCGGTAAACGCCGTGGCGGACAGCTTTCCTGATTCTGCCAGTGTTAAAACGGTCGGCATCACGTCGGCATCAGTCAGGGCAGCTTGCACAAGAAAGCGATGTTGATTGGCGGGTAAGGTGTTGGCGTACGCGGAAAGTGATTGTCCCAACGAAGCCCGTAACTGCTGATCGTCTTGGCCCAGTGGTTGGCCCAGTGGCTGGATCCGCGGTTGGCTAAGCATCCAAGCAATGAATTCCAGTCCGGCGTCCGACGTGGGTTGCTTTCGGTAGAATTCCGCCAGCGTTCGCACGAATGGACGTCCTTTTAAATCTGCGATCGTCTGCAGAAGGACCAGCCGATCGGCCTGTGGGACTGCGTCAGCATTCAGTTTTGCCTTAAGTTTGATTTCTGTGTCAACCAATCGATACGACGAAATCAAATCGCATACTTGTTCAAGATTCGAGAAAGACTGTGATGGAGCGGTTTCCGGAATGTTTATCGCCTGAGGCTGAAAGCCACCGACAGCCAACCAAGCATAAGCGGTGCTCGAATCGCCATCTGCGATTTCAAGGTAACCCTGCTGCCCAGCGAATTCTGACAGGTCCCAAGTTATTGTTTGGGCGACGTCGTTTCGCGGAGGAAATGCTTCGCGGATCAAGTTTCCGTTTGTTGAATAAAGACGGATGTGATTGAATTGATGAGCGTCTATATTTGGGAAACCTCGATGGCCGGCGATCCAAAAAGATAGAGTCTGAGGAACGTCGAACAACCGGCTACGGAGTTTACCCGTAAGCGTCTCGCCACTAGGAAGTGAACAAAAGGTTCGAATCTGTTTGCCGTCTGCGGTGGTGCGAATTTGCACTGTCCACGGGTCGGTACTTGGACGGGTATGGTTAAAGCCGTCCGATTGAGTTGAAGTCCAAGTCGAATCCGAAGCTGACAATTCCGTCAACATTTGATCCGTAATGGCGGCTGCCCAAGCGGTGACCTCAAGCGGCAGATTGCGTCCCGATCGTGTCAATCCTTCACGGACCGAGGTTAACAAGAGTCGCTGCTGAGTCACATCGGGTTTTAGCGTGTTACGAATGTAGGAAATCAAGTCTGCTGAACGCTGGGCAGGAAGGTGATTCGCAATATGTTGTATCGTTGCCGTCAGGTCGGTTTTTGCCATGGCCGGTGAGGAAAGACGGTCAAATAGGAATTCTGCGGCTTTGGATTGGGGCAACGCTAACATTAATGTGCACAAAGTTTCCTGCTGTTGTGGTGAACGCTGACGATCTTGGACCCAGTCCCAGACCTGTTGCTTCCACTGTTGCATTGTGGGCGTTAAGTCTTGGGTAGTGATGGGCTGCAAGTGCAATTTGATCGCGATTCGCGCCGAATGAACCAGCATCGGATCAGTGGCTTGAGTAGCGCCGGCCAGGGAGACCAAGTCTTCCATGAAACTAACGTCGAATAGTCGTCCTGCGGCATCGGCTGCCATTTGACGCACTCGAGCGTCGGAATCCTTCAGGCCACTAAAGATAAGTGCTTGACACTGTTTTCGAGTCAACGGAACCAGCGGCGACCGGCCCGGTGAGCCTGACCCAAATTGGCCCAAGATGTCCAATGGAGCCACTTCGGCTAGTAGGCGTTGAAGATGCCCCCGCAGTACTGCATCTGGGCTTTGGATCAGACTCTGTAACATCGCATTTCGAATGGAGGTTGGATTCAAGCGAGCCAAGGCCCACAGGCAAGCTACCTTCGCGTCGGCAGATTCCGATTGGTACAAATGACTGGTTAACTTCGCTGCCACTTGTTCGCGGTCCAGGCGAGTGGCGTTGACTTGATCCACCACGAAGTTGACAGCTTTGAGACGGACACGATTGTTCGTGCTTTCAAATAGATTCAGTAACTGTGTTACGTTGGTGGGATCGGTCAGAATCTGGCTTGAACGGATATCCAAGGAACGAGTATCGGTCGTCGTGGTCTGAGTGACCGTGTTCCTATTTCCCGAGTCCTTGGTTGAGGTTGGAACATCGTACTGGATCTTCCAGATGCGGCCTCTCTGGCGATCGCGTCCTGGGTGTTCCAAGGGCACTTCGTAATGACCAATGATTCGATTGTAAAAATCTGCCACATAAATTGCATCGTCTGGCCCCATAACGATGTCGACCGGGCGAAACCAAGGGTCGGTTGTACTTAAGAAATCTGGTTCTTCAATCGCTTGGACAGTGGAACCATTCTGCTGTAACGAATCGCAGTTGATTCGGCTGGTCATCACGTTGCCCGTTAACAATTTTCCTTGGAACTGAGCGGGAAACCCTCTGCCTGTGATCGATTCGACTCCGGCTATTGCGGTCGAACCATGTAGATGTTCCATCATCGAAGGCGCAAAGCCTAGGCCGTCATGAGGGGCTCCGAAGCTGGGGTAATAGGCATTGCGAATAATCTGGGTTAGCGGTTTACTGTGGCAGTCGGCAGTGTACAAGTGAAACCAATTGTCAATCGTCATGCCAAACGGATTGACTTGTCCATGTGAAACATGTTCAATCCGGGAACCATCGGGTTTAAAACGGTAAGTGTTGCCACTGTTCATGGTAACTTGGTGGCCATCAATGCCTGCCACTGTGGATCGATTGTTAAAGCCGTGGCAGGCGTAGATCCAACCGTCAAATCCTCGAGTGAACGAATTGTTCATGCCATGGGTGTCACGCGAATAATCAAACGGTCCAAATAGCTTTTTTCGATGGTCACTACGACCGTCACCATCGGTGTCCGACAGCATCCAGATGTTAGGGATGTCATAGACGATGCAACCGTCGCCGATTGGCAAGATACCGATAGGGATATTTAGATCGTCCGCAAAGACCGTCTGTTTATCGTAATGTCCATCGTTATTGGTGTCTTCCAAGATGACAATTTGATCATGCCCTTGTCCCAGCGGGGCAGGGTAGGGATATTCGGTCGTACAGGTTAGCCACAGTCGTCCAAAAACGTCGAAGGACATGTTTAGTGGTTTCTGAATCTTGGGCTCGCTAGCAACCAACTGCACATCAAAGCCGGCGGGCACTTTGAAGCTTTGTTGCTCTTGTGCGGCAGTCAACGGCTGCGTGGTACGAATGTTTTCGGCAAACGGATCTTGAGCAAGCACTGAAGCGGAGTAGGTCGCCCAATGGATAAACACAAACGCGAAAACTGTTGGCCAGATTGCGGCGGATGCTGACATTTGGTTTGTCCACGAAGAAGTGTTCATTTTGGGGACCGTCAGGCGATTTTCTAAAGGTGAATTCGTGGAACCCGAAAGCCGACCTGCAGCCGATGGGGCGGTTTGCCAGAGCCAAGCAGGTCGCGAGGCTAGGATGAGCCAAGCAGGTTGCGAGTTCAAGGATGGGTCAAGGCCAGGCTGAGTCAAGCAGGTTGCGAGTTCAAGGATGGGTGAGGTGACCACTGGGGTGGGATTCGTATTCTACACGATTGTTTCGTGGGACACGGCTGTTTCGAGGGACGCGGCTGTTTCGTGGGACGGGGTAGGTACGCAATTCTATAAGTTGTTCGATTTTTTCGCACGCCTTTGCTGGCCATTGCTTCCGAAATGGGTTGCCGAACCTTCGGTTGGCCAGGGCCACTAATCGATACCAACATAACGACCTTCTTCGTCAAAATTCGCACGAAGCCATTTCTGACCGACTCCCAAGATGGATGCCATGTATTCTTCGTCGGAAAAATAGGTGTCCCGTTCCCTGGAATCGATGAACCCTAGTTCACTTAATTCACTCTCAATTCGTTCCAGAGAAAAACGACGTTGGACTTGCTTCAGCAACGCATGCAATTCTTCATTGTGCAGGCCTAGGTGGACAGTTTCCCAGTTGCCAATCATGTGGCCGGTGTTGTTCTTCAAAATCAACCAGCGACAATAACCCGCGATCCGATGCAAGCCCATCAAGCAACCACCCACAGAAGACAACAGCAACATCCGATCTCGATCGGGAAGTTGATGACGTTTCCAAAGCAAAAAGCTTAACCGAAGGTAAGTCGCTAAGCTGTCGGCAGTCATGTTTTCTAGGCTCATGCCACTATAATGACCCAGCCAGTTGAATCAGGCAAGCAAGTGAATCGGTCGACCGCGGCGAAAATTGCAACCGAGTGGAATTAAAGGTGGCTTAGTCAGGAAAATGTCCCCAAATTCACAGAAATTCAAAGCCCAGATAGCCTGGTAATCACGCGGCGCAACCCTCTGCACAAGGCTGGACAATCGATTCAGGCAACCTTTTAGCTTCGCGCTCGCTGCGAAGGTAAACGGTCCATCGCCCGCCGTTTGAACGGCAACGGCGAACCGCTCATCGAGGCACTGGGGTTTAGCGATCGAAGTGAGATTTGTCTCGCAGGATATGGTGATAGTGTTGTGCGAATCGGTGGGCTTCATCGCGTACATATTGAAGTAGACGCAGGGCAAAGGAATGGCGGCTTAGTTTGATGGGGTCGCTTCGGCCGGGCAAGAAAATCTCTTCATCTCGTTTGGCCAAGGACAGCAAGATGGGCGGCTTGATGTCCTGCGATCGAAACGCGCTGACCGCAGCATTTAATTGACCCTTGCCGCCGTCGATCAACAGAATGTCGGGCTGAGCAAGCATATCGTCGTCTAGTCGGCGAAACCGCCTTGATACCACTTCGTGGATGCTTCTAAAGTCATCAATGCCTGGCACATCATTGATTTTGAAACGACGATAGCCGGGCTTGAAGGGCAGCCCATCAATAAACTGCACCAAACTGGCGACCGTTTGGTTGCCGCCCAAGTGTGCGATGTCGACGCCTTCGATGACCTGCGGAATTTTGGATAGCTTTAGAATGCGGCGCAGGCCCTCTAAACCTTTCTTAGGATCAATGTGAAAGACTTCAGGTTGAGCGTGGATGTCCAGGTCGCCTCGTCGATCCAGCGACTGTAGCATCTGAATTTCATCACGTAACCTGCCTGCCTCCTCAAACCGTAGCGCCTTGGCTGCTTCCCGCATTTCGTCTTCCATCTGCTTGAGCAACTTCTTTTTGTTGCCTTCGAGAAACATAATCAAGCGGCGAATGTCTTTGCGGTACGCTTCTTTGCTGATCCGTAAATTGCAGGGCGCGGTGCATTGATTGATGCTGGCCAAAAGGCACGGTCGAAACCACTTCCAGCGTTCGTCTCGTTCTTCAATGTCCAAACTACAGGTGCGAAATTTGAAGATCTTTTGCAGCACTTGGATCGCACCACGCAAGCTGCCGGCACTTGGGAACGGTCCAAATAGTTTCACACCACTTTTGAGCGGTTCACGAGTCACTTCGACTCGGGGGAATTCTTCACGGGTAAAGATTTGTAAATAAGGAAATGTCTTATCGTCTTTTAGTTCCTTATTATGCCGCGGTTGAATATCTTTGATCAATCGAGATTCGGTCAAGAGAGCGTCGACTTCGCTGTCACATTCTAGATAGTCGATGTCGGCGATCTCATCAATCCAAACGGACGTACGCATTTCACTGCGCGCGGTTGCACCGAAATAGCTACTGGCCCGACTTCGTAAGCTTTTGGCTTTGCCGATGTAGATCACCACACCCGCCGAGTCCTTCATTAGGTAGACGCCAGGAATTCTGGGAAAGGTCTTTACCTTTTTCGCAGCTTGTTGAAACGCGGTTAAGGGAGCATCCGGATCCTTAGGCAGAACTTCGTCCAGGTCGATTTCGATTTCCGGTTCGGGAGGTGCTTCGACTTCCAGCCCTAATTCGTCGATTTGTGAAAGTTCGGAATCTTCTGCTGGATTGGACGCATGATCCTCAGCATCCCACTGGGACATTTTCTTTTTCCCTTTTGCGATAACTTACTAAATGTTTGCTGCTTCTAGTGAAAAAATACAGCCAACAACGATCTAAATGGTTGGACCGCTGTTGGCTGGGTTAGATAACCAATTGGGGCGAATCAGGCAGGTGAAATCACACCCAGAACAGCTATTTTTGAGACTTGATTTCGCGAATTTTGATCTTTCGCCAACTCACATCGAAGGGGCCCTGATCTGCGCCGATGCTATGCACTTGCAAGCCGATGAACCCCTTCTTCGATGATTTTTCATCAGTTAAATCAGCCACCTTTTCTCCATTGATCCAGGTCTGAATGCGATCGCCCTGGGCAAGGACTCGGTATTCATTCCACTGGTCATTCTTGAAATGGCTGTGGGCAGTGACGGGGTCGCTTAACCAGCCACGACCGGTTGCTTCGCCATAGATGTAGCCGGCTTCGCCTGGACTGGCTTCAATTTCAACTTGAGGTCCGTGGACTCGACCGTTCTGGATTGACTTATCACTGATGGAACGGATTTGAACACCCGAATTTAATTGCGAATCGCATTTTACTTCGAACGTTAATTCAAAATCGGCGTAGTTCTTCTTTGTGCACATAAAAGAATTTGGACTACCTTGGGCCGTGGTTCCCGTCACCACACCGTCGGCCACTTTGTAGGTAGCGGTTCCGTTGTGCTGAACCCAACCAGTCAAGTCTTTGCCAGTGAATAGGTTGACCCAGGGATCTTCGTCTTTTGCGGTCTTAGCCAGTGGATTAACGGTTGGAGTCACGGTTGGAGTCACGGTTGCTGGCTGAAGGTTTTCATGCTCATGGGCAGCAAGGTAGATTGGGCCAAGCGTTGCTGCTGCCAGGCCAGTCAGAAAGAGAGTCACGGTGCGGCTGATTTTCATCGAAGGTTACGCCTAAAAGAGAGGTGAATTTATGAGTGTTCATTTTTGATAAGTTTTGATCAGAGGCAATCCCATTGGAGGGAATCCAATCGATCCAAACAAGTAGCGATAGCCATACCGGGACGATGGTTAGCTTAATCCAGCGTTTGGGGTGCGGGCAATGCTCGGTGAATTTCATCGATGCGGTAGCCAAAGCCGGTTTCGCCAAAAGTGTCAAGTTTCAAGACGCCTTCACGTCGCTGGTACAGGCCCGGGTGGATCTTCGCTTCGCAACTCGAAGCGTCCGGGTAGAACTGCATTGCATTGGATTCTACGCCCATGATGGTGCCAGCATGTGCCGCCAGGCGAACGTGAGGGATCTGGGCCAACATCGGGTTGGTCAAGTCTTGAACCATCAAGGGCATTTGGTGCATTTTGGCCCAACACAGACTCAGCAGTGCGCCCGTCTGTGTCTTGCATGTTTTTAAGGCAACGCCCGTCCATCCCAACTGGTGACCAAGCTGAACTTGCCGCCAATCATGGGCACTTTCGTCTAAGAAAATCGGCTTTCGATTGGCTACGCTGCGTACATCAATTCGATGCTGAGCAAGTTCATACCCGAACGGTTGTTCCACGTACAGCAGCTGGTTCCAGATCGCCGGATGATCTCGTTTCAGGTGGTCAAGAATTTCGTTAACGTAGTCTGGTTCGGAAACGGTACAATTGAAATCAGCACTCAAGTGCGTGGCACCTTCTGTTTGAGCAATGGTTCCAATATCAACCAAACGTTGATAGTCCCAGGTTGAATTATTGCCTTGCAGTTTTATCTTCAGGCACCGAATTCCGTCGCGGCGAATCCAGTCTCGCAGAAGTACGGGGTGGCCATCAGTCGGATGTTCTGGCCTGATCTGGTCTTGCGTCAAAGGATCTAGGCCACCCACCAAGTGCCAAACGGGCAAGGTGGATGGTGGACCGTGGATCAGGAATTCGTCTAAAAATCGGTCTTGAAACAACGACCGCTGGGCGGCACCTGTAAAAAAGTCGCTCAAAGGTCGCGGCAGAAAATCACGCCCATAAGTGCGATAGATGTCGATTTGATTTAAGTTTCCAAAGGCGTCATGAATTGCCTGGTCAAACACACTTGCGACGACCAACGCGGCTAAATGGGGCAATTCTGAATCGGGTTCGGGTGGACTATGGATCGAAGTAACGTTTGTATGTGACTGTGTGTTAGGTTTCTGGGCCGCAAACTCGGCTTGCCATTTGGGTAGGCCGATTTCGATCAGGTCATGTCCGATTTCAAAGGCATGCCCGGTCAGGTCCAGCAACGGGAGTTGATCAGCGATCTTCTGGGCAAAAGACTTTAAGCATTGATGTCGATATTCATAAGGTAAATCACTTGGCCAGACCCATTGGACCGACAGCGGCGTTTCGCCCCATCCGGTGGCCCGATGCCCCTGTCGATTTTCGACGGTGATTTTCGCTCGTGCACAGGTGACCGAAGAAAGCGATTCATGCCCAAACTTCAATGGCATTCGAGTCTGCACGGGTAAGAAGTGCAGTTGGGTTTCGACGATTCGCATATCAGTTGGGCGAATCAATGGGTTCATGTGGTTGATCCTAATGCTTGGCGGCGATTGTTGTGCAAAATTGCAATAAAAAAAAACTGCTGGAACGAATCTAAATTCAGTCCAGCAGTTTCAAATTTTTACATCAGTTGGCTTTCGGTTCCAAGAAGACTTGGGACCGAATCACGAACCTTAGACCGGAGTCGCGACCAAGCCCAGTGGCGAATCGATGTCCGTCAATGTGAAGCGAGTGGCCGAATCGGTTGCCTGTTGGAAGATTGAATACAAACTGATCGTTTTCGTCAATTCAATGCCGTCCGAACCGTAGAATTGAATCGACTCAACTCGGCTTCCACCCCAAGCATAGTCCTTGATCGTCACGCCGCCAACCGCCTTGCCTCGGTCAACAGTGAAGTCAATTCGCAAGTCACGACCCAAGCGACGGAAGACGAAGTCCTGATCCAATTCGTTGATCGTTCCGTACGCCCGGTTGTCGACCGAATCGTTTCCGTAGATCTGCAAGATATCGCGACCGCCTTGGCGATCTTCGTCGATAATATCCCAACCGTCGCCTAAACGCCAAACGTAAGTGTCATCGCCAGCACCGCCGGCCATGAAGTCGACTCCGCCACCGCCTTCAAGCACATCGTTTCCGCGTCCTGAGGACATGAAATTATTCGCTTCATTGCCGAATAACCGGTCACTACCACCACCGCTGATAACGTTTTCAATGACGGTATCATGGGTCAGCATTAAGCTGTGCGATTGCACGCCAATGGCGCTGAATCGACCGGGTCTTAGATCGATCGTCTGATCGGTATTGAAGTTCGCAGCGCTGATCGTGTCCACACCGCTGGTGTCGCGAATCGTTTCGCGGAAAGTTTCGCCCCATTGATAGACGGTATCGCCTTCGTTTTGCGATTCAGTTGCACCATAAAGACGTTGCAATTCGATGACGTCATAAAGCATCAATGAATCGATACCGTACGTTCCATCGTTCCTAACGAACGGAAGTTGCGAAACGCGAGTGTATGACATTTGGGTGTAGAGGTGGCTTTGTGTGTCCTCTGGTAACACGGTCCCTGATTCACCAGCGGGCACAAAGGGATGGGAGAACCCAACCGCGTGTCCTATTTCGTGGATTGCAGTCAACCAGCCTTCGCTGCCCGGAGCAAAAGTGTCACCAATCAAGGCATCGTCAAACCACACGTCACCCGCCAAAGAATTTCGCGGAAGTGAAGGGTCTGGGAAGTAAGCCCAACCTTGAACACCGTCAGGAAGGTCAGTGATCATGAAACGCATCGTTCCACCAATCGCATCGGCCACTTCCACAAACGTCATGTTGGCGAAGTCGGAATACATTTGCAACGCATCGCGAACTCGTTCACGTTGAGTACCACTTAAGGCTTGAGCCAAGTCCGTTCGTTCATCCGCATCATCGGCGTAATAGAAAGGAACCGTCGTTGGGAAGCTGTATGTGACTACCACGGAATCGCCAGTGTTCGCCGACCAGGATGTACCACTGGTTAACGCTCGGCTGCCAACGACTTCGGTAATGGTGTTGACGCGTTCCCAGCCGGATTGGGCAACGCCGTTGTCAAAGCTGATCAAGAAGTTGTCAAAGTGGCGACCAACGTCTTCCGGGCCACCGACGTAAGTCAGTTGACGATACTCTGCCAAGGTCAATTCATGCACCTGGCCATCGGCTAGGAACGAACCTTGAATCGCCAAACCACCATTGTTGGTGATGCTTGGTGCTTCGTAAACGTAGACCTTCTTGATGCCCAGACCATTTCCGTCTACTGAGAACAGTTGGTCTAAGAAGACACTTTCCAGTTCACTTAACACAATCGTGTCAGGCAAATCCGTGGTCGGCGAAACATTAACGGTGACCGATCCAGTGGCGATCGCACTGTAATACTTGCCATCGAAGGCCATGACCCTGAATTTTTCAAAGTCAGCACCGGTGGAGGCATGATAAATCAAGCCGTTCAAGTCTTCGGCTTCGACATCAAACCAACCGTTGGCAGCCTGGACCACGCCATTAAGAGTAAAGTAACCGCCTTCAGCTCGGCTACCGGTGTCGTAAAATTTGTAACGCTTGACGGTGTTGCCGTCGGCATCGTTGAATGTCAGCCATTTGCCGACTTGGATTTCATCGCCAGATTCCAGAGTCACATCCGGTGCACCCACCACAGGGCGAAAACGATTCAACATCGTTGTCATCTTGAAGTTAGCAACGTTGCTCCAGAATTTGCCGTCATAAACTTGGAACGAACTGTATTCGGCTTGGCCGTTTCGGCCGCCATGGTAATTAATGTCCGAAAGTTGCGAAACATTGACTTCAAACCACTGGCCCTGGGCTTGAGCGACTCCCGCGATCGAGAAAAAGCCAGAGTTGGCGTTTTCAACCCGGTCGATAATTCGCATTTTCTGCAAATTGTTCTCAGGATCGTTCGCCAAAATGTAATCTTGCAGCTTGACCGATTCACCCGACAATACCGAACCATCGAAGCCTTGCGCGGTCGGCTTAAACAGATTGGCCGGAACCGTTACCACTCGAGCAAAGTCCGCAGTGCTCCAGAACAGTCCGTCCGAAACCATAATGCCAACCGCTTCGTTGACAGGTTCCAGACCGGCAAAGAAACGCAGCCGATTTAGATTTGCTGCCGGGACCTCGATCCAGCGATTGGCTTCAATTCGGCTGCCGTTGTAGACAACGTAACCGCTGGCAGCACTGCTGCCCTTGTCGACGACTCGGATCGCTTGCAGTGGATTTTGGTCGTAATCCAAATACGTAAACATTTCACTAACGGCAAAGAAGCTGCCGATTTCGACGGTCATGTCCTTGGCGTCAACCACAGGAGCAAAATCATTTTGGTCGCCACCGCCGCCACCGCCACCGCCTAACGCCGCAGGCGTTGATGGTCCACCGTGCACACCACAGGGGCAGGAAGATCCATGATAATCAATTTCTGATTGACCGACAAAGCTGTCCTGGCCTGCTGCGAAGTCCTGGCCGATGCCCGAAACCGAGCTGGATACGAAAACCTTGCTTTGGGTCTGTGTGTATTGCAACGAACGCAGCAATTGGATTTGACTTGCCGACAACCCGCCAGCTAGTTCGGAAATGACTTCCAAAAATGTCGATTCGCCAGTTAACGACGACGCTGTTTGGTTGGCAACGATTTCTGAAGTTCGAAATTCAGTAGCCGTTACCGAAATACTGGGAACCGCAGGAGCTGTTCGAGTGACAGGAGTTTTTGGTGGCGTGGCTGCACTTGAAGAGCCAGCGGTGAACGTAGTCACCTGCGCCAGATCTACCGTTAGACCGGCGATCGTGGGACTGGACGAAGGACTTGAATCCGCTTCCGAACGCAAAGTTACCTCCTGGTAATTGGATCCGAAATCGACCCAGCCCGCGGATGTCAAAGTAGTCAGGTCACTGACCGCTTCGAAGCCCGCAGACGCAGAACGATCCTCGCGATCATTTACCCTAAATCGCTTCAACAAATCACTAGCTTCAACTTGTTGATCAAAACCATTAAACCGATTGCGGATCATTCAACAGCCTCCAATTAAGGGCTCACTTAAATTGACTTGATGCTGATTCCACGGCCTTGTGGACTACTTTCGTAATTCCAAAACCCAAAATCAACTTATTCTCTGTTTGTAATATTTTGGCTAAGACGAGTTTCAAGATCGAACGCCAAGCGATCCTGTTTTCAAAAGCTATTTCTTCTTCAAAAACGCAATTTCTACATTGGACGATTAGTTGCACACCTAGTGACCGCCGTAAATGGACACGATGTTAATTAGCATCCCTCCAGATCGCAAATGTCAGTTCCCAAATTGGAAACCGATTCGCACTCCTTCGGTGCCACTGATCGCGGACCCGTTTAGCAACGCTTGGGTGAACAGTCAAACATCTAACCCGACCGAATCCCTGATCGAAAATACGCTGGTTAACCAAATCACCGCCCAAGGCCAAAGCACCGGCCTAAGCTAAAAGCCCACAGACGGTGTTTGGTTGAGCTGACAATCCTGGGTTTCAAATTCCTGTCAACGAACCCAACGGCAAATCGGCCCAAAGGTAAACTGGCCCAAAGGTAAACTGATTTGCACGACAGGCCTGACGAAATCTAAAGGCTTGAAATGCTTTGACGTCTTACCGCCAAAACCATTTCAAAAAAACGATAACTTTGTTTTCAAATATGTAAAAAATTTCGAACCCTGATCAATCGGCCCAATATCTACTCAGCTAATCAAAGGCAAATCGAATGATTTGCTTAAACCAACTTAAAATCCCAGGCAACGAAATTTCTCTGACGATTAGAAATCAATCAACTGCACTTAAATATTTGCCCTAAAAATTTGGACTTGCCCTAAAAATTTGGACTTGCCCTAAAAATTTGGACTTGCCCTAAAAATTTGGACTTGCCGGTGGAGCACTCGGAGTTGCCGAAACAACGGTTGGATCTTCGCCCTCGCGTCGCTTGATCAAACCAGCCTCCACCAACTGCTTCACCAAATCTTCCATCGCACTAAAACTGCGAAGGAAACCTTCGGGTGGCAAAACCACTCGCTTGCGAAATTCCAACTTAGGTCGACCTTGATCGTCGCGATTCTTCGCCGACAAGCTAACCAAATCAATCCTAACCATGCCGCCGGTCAAAGTGATTTCACCAATACCGTCAGCATACACATCCTGCAATTCATCCATCGTGGATCTCTCTCCTGTGCGAATCATTCCTAAAACCTAATTTCAATCCAACCAAGGCAGCGCAAGTTCGCAGTGGTTTGATTTACGTCTCCATCGTACTCAAACGAAACAGGCATTTCCAGCAAGATTTACCGAATAAACGGCCTTTTTTTCAGAACAGCTTGCCCCCGACGAATCTTCGCAAGGCAACTAATATTCACTTGATTAAAGCCAATGTTTTAAATATCCGCCGGAATTCCCCTAAAAGCCGCATAATCGTTCGCCATCTTTGGTCTGCAGGTCCTAAGTCCACCTTCCCAAACCCCTCCATTTAGTGGTGGAAACACGGGATTCGAAACAATTTCGTTAAAGACTAAAGACTTTAGGGGTCGATCCGAGTGGAAGGGTTACCCGTATTGTCATGATACGCGGGGATACTATGGCTCTTCACAAGGGAAAATGGCACATGTTTCGAGGTCTTAAGCGTACGTTTGAGCGATTCAAACGCTTCGCACTTGATCGGCAAACTGCCAGAAAGCTGGCCGGCGGGATCGCTTTGGGCATGATCATTGGGTTGATTCCGAAAGATTCCGCCTTCGCGTACGGCTTCGCTAGCATCGCTTTAATGATGCCTGTTAGCTTATTCGCGACGTTGCTAAGTGCTATCAGTTTTTCAATGGCCAGTTCGCAATTTGATCTGATCTTTGACCCTGTGGGTTACGAAATTCTGTCAGCACCCATGCTGCATTCGATATGGCAGTGGTTGGAATCATTTCCAATTTCGCAGTGGACTCGGTTCAATAATTCGGTGGTGATGGGCAGCATGACCGTAGGTGTGCTGGCGGTTCTTCCCGTCTACTGGGTCACCGGCTGGATTTTGTCTGCGTTTCTGAAGATTGTTACGCCGCCCCAGCATGACGATAGCCCATCCCAACCGCCCTTCGTGACGGAGAGAGAACGATGAACCGCTTCAAATTTTTGGTACCTCGTTTCGTGTTTCTGTTGGTCTTATGTCTCGGCATTTGGGTCAGTTCCACGTTTTTAGCAAAAGTCGCGATCAACGAGAGCGACGTCGCACTGCGAGCTGGCATGCGGGTGGACGACGCCCAGGTGGACTGGTCTGAAAAATCCGTCGCGTTGCGGAATCTGACCGTCGGCAATCCAAGTGGCGGCCGGCCCGTGTTGGAAATGGACAAAGTGGTTCTGCACTTGGATTGGGATTCCGTGCTGGGTCGCAAGCTGGTGGTTCGCGATGGCGTGGTCACAAACTTGACCATGATTCCTGCCAATTCGCCGAAACAAACCAGGGCCAGTGACGGAACCGAATCAGAGTCCAATTCGTTGTCCGGTCGAATTGTGGCCGCTATTTCTCAAGCACAACCGTCAGATCTTTCGTACCATCAATCCAGTCCCGCTCTGGCGACAGGCTCTTGGTGGACACATGTCAAGACGGCGTTGACCGCTGGAAGTTCCAACTCCAGCCACACTACGGTGGCAGCGAAGGCGTTGCAAACCAAGTGGCAATTGCGGATCGAAGATTGCAGAAAGCGAGCGGCCAGCATGGAAGCCGAGATCGTTTCGC
>JBDNHU010000184.1:0-2836 GCA_041688615.1 Mariniblastus sp.
CCCGCACGGACGCTCAGCACGACGTTGTTATCGCAGTCGCACCTCCGCCGGAGGCCGAAGTCGGTGGCTACTCGTTCTTCGTAAGAAACTTTCATTCTCTATCCAAAACCGGTTTTATCCCGGCGCACCCTGACACCTTTGGCTTCTCCAGCAAACCAAACCCGCCATTGCTGGGCAGAATAACCTCTAGCCATTTTTTTTTGCTCCAAAAAATTGAAGCATAACCCCTAAGTCAACACGTACTTAACCGTTCGCTTACGATTTCCCGCAGTCAATCACGCACAAACCACAAGATAAGTTCACCCGTTTCAGAAAACAAAAAATACTGCATATCTACTTTCAGAACGACCATCTGATTGTTTTCTGCTATCCCAAATTCAACCTGAACAACAGGCTCACTTACTTGAATGGACTCGACAGTACGCCCAACATTATGCTTATCGGAAACGATAACAGACACTAGCCCTTCAGTTCTATCAACGGAAATGAAACTGTTTAATTTGCGATGGTCTCCTTTAATTTCTTCGAACTGGAGGACTTTCAGTTCTTGGAAAAACTGTCGGTCAGATATGCTAAATCGATCAAAATTTTGCTCTTGGTTAAGCTTCTCGTATGACCGATTGTAAGCAGAAACAAGACTAGAGTCTAGATTTCTAGAATACACCAACCTGAACCCGTCCTCGGAGAAACTCCGAAAAATAGTACCTACCTCATATATCCGTTTGTCGTCTCTTTCGTTCTTTCGTAGATCAATATATCGCCGTCGAATTCCCATTTCTGCGTCTAGTTCTGCTCGCTTTACAGTCCGCTTTACAGCCCGCTGATAGTCTGCATTCGATCGAACCACTACAAAGCCAAATAGCAAGACTAAGGCAATCGCAAAAGTAATAGGTAGGGCTATCCTCGAATAATTCATTTAATACCCTCCGAACGGCCCGTAGTTATAAGAATTGAGAGAGCCTTGGATCGTACTCAAAAAGAATGATGGAGGCGCAATCCCCTTTCCGGTTCGCCGCAGAGTGGGGATTTTATTAATATCATCGAAATATCCATACCCCGCATAGCCATTTGGAGCAAGGTAACCAGAAGCAGTCTGATTCTCTAGCCAACGGGTCAGGTGAAATCCTGGCCCATACGTGTCGACTCTAATATCATGCCCCCAACTCACGCAACCATAGACTGTAATTCCATTGATACTGTACGATTGATAGAAGAGGTCGTTGACCGTGGTTGAGTTGATGCCTTCATTCCCTTTTAGGCAAACTGCACAAGTCCAAAAATTCATCTTAGTAATGTTGAGTTTCCTAAATAGACTCCAGAGAGCGTTGTTTGGCATGTCGTCCATCATTGCTCCACCCGAAATGCCACATGGTTTGACTGTTTTTTCGGTACCATTTCTGTATGGGATTCCGTTTCCACTATATGTGTCAACATGCCAACCCTTTGACCTTGGGCTGTAACCCTCATACTGATAATCTGCCTTTGCAATCTGTACGAATCCTACTTCATCACAACAGCACTCACACTCATCTGGATCATAAAACTCGCTTTTTTTCGCACGCCAAGTTGCGTTAAAAGTTGATCCAATGCCGCCTACTACGTCATTAAGATTGTCATAGCTTCCCAACGATGCGGTAAGTGTCCCTCGTGGCAAGAATACCTGACCGATGGGCTTCCCATTGCAACTCACCAGTCCGCTCGGGTCCGCCTTACTAAGCCCCATGTAGCCTCGATATAATGAGATTCCATCTACAAACCCCAATGGATCTTTACTTTTGAACTCACCGGTACGTGGGTCATAACAGCGGGCCCTAAAGTACATCAAACCGGATTCAGGCAGATGCTCTCGGCTAGTGTACCCAAAATCATTGGAATAACTGCTCGAGCTACGAACGGTGGAGCCGTTAGCAGCAAGAATTGTCCTCTTGCCAAACTGATCGTACGCATACCTTTCCAAAACGGTGCCATTTGCATTGTTGGTGAGGGACGTAATACTCCATTGACGATTTCGTGTAGGAATCAACACATCACCATTGCTACGAACTATTGCTCGCATACCGTCAATGGTTCCATCGAACACTCTTTGCCTTGCGGGATTGCTTGGATTGTTTCCAGAGACATATTCTGCAATTCTATTTGGCCCATCGTAAACATAGACTTCATGCGAGTAAACACTGCTGTTGCGAGTAATCTTCCTCCACACCTTCTTGCCATCAAGATAGCCATACTCATTGTCACCTTCGATGCCCGCTGTCGCCGAGCTGCTCACATGAGTCGCCTTCACTCTTCCAGCATCATCCCAATCAACGGTCACTCCGGTATGCAACGTCGTCGCGTTGCCGTCAGTATCATAGGACTGAGAACCCGAACCCAAAGCCGTCATAGCGTGGATGTTGTTGTAAGTTCGATTCGTGGTGCTACTGCCGTTAAGCGTAGAACTAGAAATGTTCCCAATGTCTGATCGAGCGAGAAGAATGTCTTCACTCACACCCGTGCGAATGAACCTCATGAATCGATCTTCATCGTCATAACCATCAGGATAAGTTCCAGCCCCGGCTTTCTCGGTCGTGAAACTGTAAGGAGCCATCACGCCACTAAGCGTTTCACCCAACACGTTACCGTTTTCATCGTAGGTGTAAGTCATCGATCCGGTGTTGGTGCTACTGATCCAAGTTAACTGCGATGCATCGTCATACACTCGAGTTTCATCCTCAAACGCTCGGTCAATGGAAGTCAACAAGCCGTTGGCGTTATAGCTGCGATCTTCAAGCTGAGTCGATTCCCAAGCCAGCGTATCCAACTGCCCTCGGTCATCATAAGTATAACCGGCAACATC
>JBDNHU010000185.1:0-4575 GCA_041688615.1 Mariniblastus sp.
ACATGCCTTGATTGACCCAAACTTGAATACCAATATGCCCCTGAGCAGTCATTGCTTCGTGAAAACCATAATCGATCTTCGCTCGCAAGGTACTCAAAGGAATGGAGCCAGAATTTGATTTCTCACGTCGAGCCATTTCGGCTCCACCCAAGCGACCCGCCAATTGGATTTTAATCCCCTTGGCTCCAGCTTCCATTGTCTCTTCCATTGCCCGTTTCATCGTGCGACGAAAACTGGCCCGGCGAGACAATTGCTCCGCAATTTTTTCAGCCACCAACTGAGCTCGAAGCTCAGGGCGTTTGATTTCTTCGATTCTCAAATTCACCCGACGCCCAATCAGGTTCTGAATTTCCGTCTGCAGCACCTCAACCTCTTGGCCTTTTTTGCCAATGATCAAGCCCGGACGTGCAACATGCAAAGTCACACGCACTTCGTCCCGAGTTCTATCGATCTCAATCAGATCGATACCCGCTGCCGAATAATTCTTGGTCGGATGGTTCTTAACGAACTTCCGAAGCTTTAGGTCTTCCAACAAAAGCGTGGCGAACTCTGCCTTTGGTGCATACCAACGACTCTTCCAACCAGTCATTACACCGGTACGAAACGCGACTGGATTGACCTTTTGACCCATCTTGATTTTGCCTTTGTATTCTAATTCAAATCCGTGTTATCTACCTACCGCCCCTAAACAACACCGACCAGTAGACTGAAACTAAATTTCTTCCAACTTGACAATGATGTGGCTTGAACGCTTCTTGATCAGAAACGACATACCCCGACCGCCGGGTCGCATCCGTTTCATCATCGGACCACCATCAATCCGTGCTTCCGAGACCAATAAATTGGAAACAGAAACCCGACGCCCCTTGTTTTGCTCAGGATCCGTTGCATTTCCTACGGCCGATTTGATGACCGCTTCCAAATAACGGGCACCGCGATGAGGCTGATATCGCAAAATATCCAACGCATCGTCGACAAATTTTCCGCGAATCAAGTCAGCAACCGGCCGAACCTTTTGCGCGCTGATTCTGGCACCTTTATGCTTCGCTACAAACATGTCCTACAACCTCTTTGCCATATCTCTAATTGCAAACCAATTCGCTAACAACACCAGGCCCAGCATACACCCGACCCACCGCTCTCACCGACCAACCACACCGACTACCGCTTCTTGCCACCACCGTGGCCACGGAAAGTCCGAGTCGGGGAAAATTCACCCAATTTATGGCCGACCATGTCTTCGGTAACGTATACCTTCAAATGCTGCTTGCCGTTGTGCACCATAAACGTGTGCCCAACAAATTCTGGGACGATCGTGCATGAACGCGACCAAGTCTTGATAGGATCATGGCGGCCAACACTCTCAAGCTTCTGTACCTTCTCGTACAAACTAGCTACGACGTACGGGCCTTTTTTACTTGATCTACTCATCGCTTAATCACTTATCTTTTCAACTATTGGAAGCACACCAACCGTACACAATTTCTACGCCTGCCAAATTTTCGCAAACCAACAACTAGGCTTATTTCAGCTTGATAACGCCATAGCGGCGACTTCGACGACGGCGAATGATCGACGAATTACTCGCCTTCCGACGCTGACGAGTTGAACCACCTTTGGCCGACTGGCCCTGCGGGCTAACCGGATGTCGTCCACCCTTTGTTCTACCTTCACCACCACCGTGCGGGTGGTCGATCGGATTCATCGCCGTACCGCGAACGTGAGGACGACGGCCTAGCCAACGACTACGACCGGCTTTACCCAGTACAACCTTGTTTCGATCGGGATTACTGCAACGCCCGACGGTCGCACGACAAGCAGATGGTATACGGCGAATTTCACCACTTGGCAACTGTATCTGAGCCCAATCCGCTTCACGTGCCATCAAAACAGCACCCACGCCAGCACCGCGACACAAACAAGCACCCTGCCCAGGACGCATTTCAATCGAATGGATCATGGTTCCCGCAGGAATATTCTTCAGCGGCAGGCAGTTACCGTTAGTCGCAGGCGAATCTGGTCCACTAACGATCACATCCCCAGCCTTCAAGCCGTCCGATGCAATCACATACGACTTCTCACCGTCCGCATAGTGCAACAATGCAATCCGCGCACCACGATTAGGATCGTACTGAATGGAATCAATCTTCGCGTCAATACCATCTTTAGTACGACGAAAGTCTATCACACGATACATTCTCTTGTGACCACCGCCACGATGCCGCGAGGTAATCTTGCCCTGATGGTTACGCCCACCGGTTTTCCCTAACGGACGCAACAAATTTCGTTCAGGCGTTGCACCTGCCGTCAATTCCGAAAAGTCGCTAACGCTTGCGTTTCGCCGACCAGCCGAAGTTGGCTTATAAATTCGAATTCCCATAATCTCAATCCCAAATCAGTCGCTTGACCGGATTTACCTTGCGCCAACAAGCCCTGACAGGAGCACTCCCCCTCGTCAAGCCACAAACATCCAACAACATCATCCTACGAGAACAGATCGATTCGGTCGTCGCCAGCAAGCGTGACAATTGCCCGCTTCCAGTTCCGAGTCCGACCCATGAAAAACTTGTGCCGACGTGGCTTACCCTTGCGATTCTGGACCGCAACCTTGGCAACCTTGACGGAAAACAAACCTTCCACGGCCTTACGAATGTCAACTTTAGTTGCCAACGAATTCACCGCGAACACATACTTGTTGAGATCTTCACTCAACTGCACACTCTTCTCGGTCACCAAAGGCTTGATGATCACCTGATACGCCTCCAGCACAATGCTGGAATTATTTTTTTCGATCTCTCGTTTTACAGCCGGCTTAGGCATCACGAAAACCTTCAATCAAGTTAACTACTGTCTTTTCTTCAACTAAGCACATGCCCAGTCAGCCCGACGCAAACCAATCCACTACCCGCTTCTCACACCAATTCCACGGGAACTAGCTGGCAGCAACTGCGGCCGCTTTTTCCTGCAACTCAGCAACCGCCTTCTCGCGAAAGCCGTCTAACGCCGACTTGGCAAAAATCACACTTCGGCACCGCAGCACAGCATAAGCGTTCAAGTCACCCACAGGCATGACCGACAACCCCGCAACATTCCGAGCACTCTTGTATATCATTGGCGAATACCCATCGGTCGCCAACAAAGCAGTCTGGCCCGACAAGCCCATATTTTTCAACATCGAAGCGATAACGCTGGTTTGCGGAGAATCACAAGACAATCCATCAACCAACATCACCTGCCCACTACTAACCTTACTGGCCACTGCCATCTTGGTCGCTAACCGAACCGCCTTCTTTGGCATGCGGTACGAAAAATCGCGATTGCCCAAAGCTTTGATGTGACCGCCGCCTCTTCGAATACCACTGCGACGCGAACCAGCACGAGCATTGCCCGTACCCTTTTGCTTGTACATCTTCTTAGTCGACCCGGCGACTTCAGCCCGAGTCTTGGTCTTCTTGGAACCCTGTCGCAGGTTCGCTTGATACATCACAACCACGTCATGCAACAATTGCTTATTAATAGAAGCAGCCAAATCCGAGGGATCAATCTCGTACTTACCGACTTCTTTTCCCGACATATCGTAAATAGGCAATGACGCCATGATTCAATCCACCTAATTCTGCGTTTCCAAAAGCCCGACCCAGACCAACAGCACACCCAAACCAACCATCACACCATGTTGGTTTCGCGAATCACTATCAATCCACCATTTGGCCCAGGCACAGCCCCATTCACCATCAATAGATTATTCTCTAAATCAATACGAACCAACTTCAAATTCCGAGTCGTAATCTGCTTACCGCCATAACGCCCAGCCATTCGACGACCCTTAACGGTACGCGAAGGAAAAGCACTCTGACCAGTCGAACCAGCATAACGGTGGCACTTTTTCACACCGTGAGTCGCTCGCTGACCCGAGAAATTATGACGCTTCATTACGCCCGCATAACCACGACCCTTACTGATCCCAGTAACATCGACCGCGGCCACACCATCAAGAATGTCAGCCTTCAACTGCTGACCAACCTCAACGCCTTCCATCATGCCACGAATTTCGCGAACAAACTTCTTCGGCTCGCAATTTGCCTTAACCGGCAATTCCATTCCGGCAGCACGCCGAGAAATACTTCGCTTGCTTTTAATGTCAGCAACATGCCCCCGCTCACTACGAGCAGCCTGGCTTCCGCGACTCCTGGTCGCACCGTCCTGAGGACGCTTCTTATCCAAAAAACCCAATTGAACCGCTTCGTAGCCATCTCGCTCTTGCGACCGAAGTTGCAACACATTGCACGGACCCGCCTGGATGACAGTTACACAAACTGCTTCACCGGTTCCTTCAACGTACAATTGCGTCATCCCGACCTTACGGCCAAGCATACCCTTAGTCATCTTCGTTCGCTTTCTCGATAAATGGCGTCGCTTGCAGGATCATAAACGCATGCCACTTCAAAAAGTGCAAACGCCTAGATTACCTCCAGAGCTTCCATCCCATAAGCATGTTTTCCAGCAACTTTGGAGTCAAATCCGCAACCAGACACAACGCCTAGCAAACAGAACCCGATTCGCTGAACAAGACCA
>JBDNHU010000186.1:0-24715 GCA_041688615.1 Mariniblastus sp.
GCCCACCTGGCCCCAAAAGTCTAGTGATCGTCAAAACGAGCCTTCGCCCGCGTTTCCGAACGGCGTTACTCAAAAAACCACCAAACCAAAGATTACCGTTTAACCCGCAAAAGGCCAATAACCTAGAACTTGACGCGTAGTAGATCCATTTATTGTAACCGGAAATGTTGGCAGTTGGATAACCCGGATCAACCGCTGGGTGCCTGACCGTCATCCGTCGAATTGAAGTGGAACGACGTTCTTAGGCAATGCCAACCAAGTCCTCTGCGCCACTGGAAAAGTCAGAAATTGTTGATTTGGGGAATTTATCTGGCCAACCGAACAGAAGTTGCATATTTTTGTTGACTCGATCGCCGAAAAACGCGAACATTACAACCAAGCCAGGGGCATTCTGGCTTTCTTTTCTAGGACTCAATTCATGATTGTTTCTGCACCTGGACGAAATCGCGAACGCGGTCTCGGCTTTGTCGCTCGTTTTGTAGCGGCCCTTCTTACGATCACTCTTGGGTGGTTGATCATTCCCAACGGCAACCTTGCTGTAGGACAAGGGCTCAGCCCCAATCTAAATTCCGTATCACCGGGCAACGGACCATTGGATTCATCACAACCGAATCTTCAACGGATGTTAAATTCGGGTGAATACTCACTCGCTTTACAGCAAGTCAGTTCAGCGGCGACTGCGGATCGAAACGAATTGCTAAGTCAGGTCGCCGCACACCAAGCTTCGAACGGTGCAACAGCGGCGGCGCTAGACACATTGCGATCATCAGGTTCGAATCGCTTGACATCCATCGATTCGTCCATGATCCAAATGTTGCATAACTCTGCTTACACTTCGAACAACCCCCAATATGGCACGGGCTCCCACCGTGCAACTTCGCAACAGCAACAGGGAAGCAATTCAGGAACACCAGGGACCTTTGGTGCACAAGGTGGCGGTGTCCAAGCCGACTTTTCGTCGTTGATCAACCTGATTCAAACAACGGTGTCTCCGCTTGATTGGGAAGACAATGGAGGGGTTGGCGCGATCACTCCGTTCCCCAATGGCGTTTTGATTGACGTTAAAGGCGTGCTAAGCTTCGCCCCAAAACCAGGTGAACGTTTGGGCTCTCGATTACAGCCTCCACCAACCGCGATCAACTTGACTGCATCGTCGGACCTACGACTCATTTCCTTGCCGAAATTAGAGGCCCAATTGCTGCGTCTGTCGCTAACTGGCCAGCCGATTCCGGAATCAATCAAGCTATTGGGCGGCATGTATGACATTCGCTACATTGCCATTGAACCAGAATCGGGGGACTTGATATTGGCCGGGCCAGCCGGACCATGGGAAAACAACCAAGAGGGCATTGCCATTAGTCAAGAGACTGGCAAAGCGGTTCTGCATTTGGACGATTTGGTGGTCTGCCTGAGGAATGCTTTCCGAGGCCCCGGAGTCCTTGGATGCTCGATCGACCCTCGCCCCGGCCAATTCAAAGACGCGGCGGAAAAGGCAAACAAGCTAAACTTAACGTCACCCAAAATTCGCGACCGATTTATCACCGTTGTTGGGCCGCAAGACGCCGTTGTCTTCGGAGTCCCGTCTAGTTCGCATGCCGCTCAAGTCCTTCTAACGTCTGATTATCACCTAAAACTATTGGCAATGGGGAACATTAACGCTGGCCCCAATTTACCTAGCTATCTGGATCGCTGTAGTGCAGATGACATGCCCCAAGAGATTGTTCGCTGGTGGTTTACTCTTGGACAACCGACGATCGATCAAAGTGACGATGGTTCTGTGTTTCGACTAAATGGCCCTGCGATGCAGCTGAAAACTGAAAGTCAAATGTTTGCCAAGAACGGGGCCAAGGCTGCAGGTAAACCAGTTTCCGTCGCAGCCAGTCGTTTCGTTTCCGATTTCAATCGCGAATTAGAATCCGTCAGCAAAAGCTTCCCGCTATACGGTCAATTAGAAAATTTGTTCAAACTGTCAATCGTTGCTCAGATTATTCATTCCAACCAACTGCACCAAAAAATTTCTTGGCAACCCGAATTCATCATCGGTCGCAGAACTGGATCTTGGGTTTACGGCATTCAACGTTACCCAGAAATCACAGAAGTAGACTTGGTGGTCAATCATAGAACCGTAAAATTCCGCAAGGACGGAAAAATCTTTAATCAAACTATCGTTGCCATTAGCGGCGGCGTTAATTCAAACACCAGTGCGAAACAAATCAGCCGTCTGACCCGGCAGGTTAAACGTACTGAACTTTCAACCGATATTTGGCGAGGCTTAAATCGTTCCAAGAACGCAGCCGAAAAAGAAAAACACGTTTGGTTCGTCGACTAATTTTCGTTGGAACTTCCAACTGGGCAGCCAAGTTGGAGATTCAGGCGTAATCCCAAACTCTTTGACAGAAATCTAGCCCCAAGCAACCAAGAGCGTTTAGAACCAGTTGAATCGTGAATGATTCGATTGGGTCCACACGCTTTTGGTTTTCATTTGCCCAATAGTCACCGCTATTCAGCGGGACGCAGCTAAGTTTTACTTCAGGTAAATAAACTCGTTCAAATTCAAACCTAGCAGGCAGAATTTCGAGAGTGCTTGGTGTTGATCGAAACCTTCTTGAGCCCGAAGTCGTTGGATGAATTCGGCTCCACGGGAAATTTCTTCGGCTTTGGCGTTGCGTTGCGTGACTCGTTGCAAGACTTCCTTCACTTGGGCGTTGGTGTCAGATTGGTCGACCGTTTCCAAGATATTCTTCGCCATTCTACCGGCCTGGATATTAGTGAACTCGCTATTGAGCATCCCTAACGCCTGGGTCGGCTGAGTCGTATTGAAGCGAACCGCACAGCTAAAGTCCGTTTCAGCCACATCAAAGTTTTGCAGGATCGGCAACACCAGAGAACGCTTGGTCTTGATATAAACACTGCGTCGATCGCGATCTTCCTGCGACGAATTCCCCCAGCCTGACCCCGGCTGAGATTGGCCAGCCAACACTTCCTTTGGCATGATCGGAAAGATACTAGGTCCGAACATCTTTGTAAGGTTCAGACGCCCGGTAACCGCCAGGATCGAATCTCGGACTTCCTCAGCTGTCAAACGACGCAAATTCGTTCTCCAGAAAAGATCGTTAGCTGGATCAGCATCGTAGGCAACCGGACTTAAATCCGACGACATTTTATAGGCGCTCGACAGCATAATCTGCTTGTGCAACGCTTTGATTTTCCAACCGTTATCCATCAACTGGCTGGCCAGCCAGTCCAAAAGTTCGGGATGCGTCGGCAAGCTGCCTTGAAAACCAAAGTCACTGGAGGTTCGCACGATTCCACGATCAAAATGACCTTGCCAAATTCGATTGACCAACACTCGAGCAGTCAAAGGATTGTCTTTGGAAACGATCCACTTCGCCAATGCCAATCGATTACCCGTCGACGTCGAATTTTCCGAGCGTTTGACGACAGGTTCTGGTGGCGAAAGCACACTTGGGAAGCCCAGTTGGACTTTGTCGCCTGTCACATGTGCGTTGCCTCGCACCATCACAAACATATCGCGCGGCGTTCCGCCTGCTTCTTTGACGCAAAGAACTTGCTCTTCATTTTTTGGCGGGTTGTTGCGCAGGTGATCTCGACGCTTAAACAGACCCTCGAATCGCTTCACCTCATCGTCGTTCAACACGCCGTCCTTGCGCATTCGAACTAGACGCAGTTGGTTCTCTTGGTACTGCCACTCTTCGTGTTCCACCGACTGGAAATCGACTTTCACTTTTTCAACGATCACGTTCAAATCAGTTTCAACTCGTTCCATCTCGGCTTTATGTCGTTTAATCGTTTCTTCGGCAACCGGGTAGTCAAACACGTGCACCGAAGAACTTAAAACCGATTCGTGAGAACGCACACCGAATCGTTGAACGTTACCAAAGGCAGCCAAGAATTTATAATAATCAGCCTGAGGAATCGGGTCGATCTTGTGATCGTGGCAACGTGCACAGCCGACCGTCATTCCCAGCAAACCTTCGCTGGTAGTGCGCAAGATATCGTCCATATCATCAAAACGAGCCAGTTCAGGATCAGCAGGTTCATCGTCCCATTGTCCCAAACGGTAAAACCCAGTCGCTGTCATGGTCTCAACCGTCGGTTGTTCCAATTCATCTCCAGCCAGTTGTTCAAGCACAAATTGATCATAAGGCTTGTCTTGATTGAATGACCGGATCACATAGTCACGATACTTCCAAACAAATGGTTTATCGCCGTCCCGCTCGAAAGAATTGGTCTCGGCATAGCGAACCAGATCCAACCAGTGACGCCCCCATTTTTCTCCGTAATGGGGCGATTGCAACAACTGATCAATTAACTTTGAATAGGCGTCTGGGTCAACGCTGTCAACATAATCGGCAACCTGCTGGGATGTCGGCGGAAGCCCCAACAGATCGTAGTACACTCGGCGAACCAGATCATGTTTTTCTGCCTCGGGGTTGGGCGACAAACCCGCACCTTCCAACTTGGCCAAAATGAAGCGATCAACTTCGTTGCTAACCCAAGCCTGATTCTTGACCGCCGGCGATTCCACCCGCTTCACTGGTTGATACGACCACCACGCTTTCGTCGTTTCATTAACCTCGGGAACCTTGTGCCCGACTTCCACTTCGATTTCTTCTTCGCCAACGGTCCACGGCATCCCCAGTTTGACCCACTGAGTGATCGCCTTGATCTGAGCTTCGGGTAGCTTGCCGGTTGGTGGCATTTCCAAATCGTCGTAATCAATGGCACTCAATAAGAGGCTGTCGTCGGGAGACTCTAAATCAACCGCTGCGCCAGAATCACCACCGGCTAAGATGCCTTGCCGACTTGTCAGCTTCAAAGAACCATTCATCTCTTTAGCGTTGTGGCAACGAAAGCACTTCTCCACCAAAACCGGCTTGACTTGGGTTTCGAAAAATTCAATGGCTTGCTCCTGGCTTAGCGTCGCAAGCGGTTGATCTTCTGGGGACTGGAACGCCGTTGCATCATCGCAAGTGGCCGCGATGCCAACGCATATCAATAAGAAAACGCAGGAAAACACAAACGCACGGTCAAGCGCAAACAAATTAGCCATTGATCGTCCGCAAGCTGCCACAGCAGTGACTGAATTGAAGACTGTTGACCTGGGAATCTTTTGCATGTGGGTACGCTTCCAAGATTGAATTTCAAGCGAATTCAGTAAACTGCATCTCAGTTGAATGAAGTAGATGGGCAAGATTGAAGGGTCGACGAATCTACCATCCCGATCCGCAGTTGGATTCTGACCGGAGACGAAACCAATTCGGCAAGAACCGATAGGCAGGAGGCGATCCGGGACCGCCGAGGGGACTTCTATGATACTTCAAAACCGACGTAACCGACAAGCTTGCGGTCGAATTTGTTTGCCGTCGGGCCAACACCAGGCCATTGTAGTAGATCAAGCCTGGGCACGACCTTCTGGCCATGGACTTGCCCAGTCTTCCCAAAGACCTAGATAGTCTTTGAACGCGTTCACTTCGGACGCTCGACTTTCTAGCCAAGTTCGAGTCTGCTGAACAATTTCTTTTTCTCGATCCAAACTAATCCAACCCATCAGGACGGCCGTTCGCAGGAAAACGAAATACGTGTCCAGAACGTCACATCGGCAGTAATCTTGGATCTTGCCGATTTCTTTGTCGATGAACAGATCCTGAACTTGCGAGCCTTCGATATCCATTTTCCCTGGCTTCCCAAGCAAGTGAGCCGCCAAGTTCAGACCGCCATTGAATCGACACGCAGAATAGTTGGTCAATACATCCTGCAAATCTAAATGCGATTCCATGTTATATCGGTTGCGACTTTGCTCATAGGTTCGTGCCGACATGTTGAACCAGTTTGGTACGCTAATTCCGTAGCGAAATGCGGCCAGTTCCATGACAGGCAAGTCAAAGCCGCGACCATTAAAGCTGACGAAGGTGGGCTGCTGATACGCGGACCAGCCGCGCCAGAAGTGGTCGGTAATCACATGTGGTCGAAATTCTGGATCGTCCAACGCTACCAAGTCTAGCAAGTTCAAATCTTTATCTAACTTACCGACAACCACCGAAACCGGGACGTGAAACGTATGCGGAACAAAATCGTTGCCGTTGGCAATCACCAACTCTTGCCGATACCTGGCTAAAGCCGCATCTCCAGACGCCTCCTGAGCACCATACCGGGTTCGATTGATCAAATCACCATCGGCTACGCTTTCGATATCAAACACCAAAAACTTGACTGGTGATTTCGCCACAAGAATGTCTCCTAATACTTCGTCAAATAACAAATAAATTTACCGCGTAACCTGCAGTACAGAAACTGCTTGAACGTCTTGAAACCACTTTCGCTTCGACACTATGGTCTAACATTGTGGGCCCTAGTCCATGCAAATGCAACAACGCCTTAGTCAGAACCTGGGCAGAACTTGGGCGGGTAAGAAGATTGCGTTGAGAATCTCCTAGAACGCGCATCGCACGAAATCGCGACGACCCTGAAAACCAAGTTAAAGATAAGCGACCTTAACCCAAAGCTATTCCCGACTAACAGAAGCAATCATTGGAAACTAAGGCGTGAACCTTAGCGGACACAAACATCAAAACGATAGGTGATGGGCTTACCAGAACAAACCTTGCCAACACTCTTACAGGACGCCTTCCGCTTGCAAATACCAGACTCGCTAATGCAAAATTCAAAACACGTCTGGGCGGAGAAGGACGTTACATTTCACGTAAATATCAACTGTCAACTGTGGACGTAGAAAAAGCAAACCCGAAGAGGCAAACCTGCAACAGCAAACCCGAAAAGGCAAACCCGAAAAGGCAAACCCGAAAAGGCAAACTTAGACATGACGTCCGTCGTGACTGTGCCCAACCGGACCGAGTCTAGTTCGCCGTTGAGAAAAATTTTGCGGGGATCCACGCGGTTGCGTTGGAGGCTCCGATCACCGAATCGTTGACATCGATCCCTGCGGCTACCACTCCGCTGTGATTCTCGAATATGGAATCCACTCTCGGGAAGCCTATCGAGGATTTCTGGGCGAATCGAATGCTGCCATCTTCAAACAATAAATTCTGACCAAGTCCGCCATGGTTTCCACTGGCCCGATTCTCTAACCAATCGCTCGGAGTATCCGCCATGATGACGCGGAAAGATCGACCCATGTTGACCGGGCCGATGTAGCGATCGTGATCGTAGTACCCCAAGGTATACCCGTACGAACCACCCATCATCGATTGTAATTCATCTAACCGAGTTCCGTTCTCTCGGGCCGCCGATTCAAGGTCGGCCAATGTGGGAATCTCACGCACCTCTTGCAACCCGTCAGCAATCGCCGAACTGCAATAGAAAACATTACTGGCACTGATAAAACCAGCATCTTTCAAAACAGGAGCATAGGCGCCCGCTACATTCAACGCCCCATCTTTATTGATCGGAACGAATCGATCACTATGACTTTCAGCGTAGTTAAACAATCCAGTACCAATGCGGCGCAAATTATCTTGGCATGCCGTCAATCGACTTTGATTTCGACTTGCCAATAATGCTGGAGTGATCAAGCCCATCACCAACATGGCAACCGCGGTCGCAACCACATAATCAGCCAACGACCAAATTGAACAATCCGAATACTCCATCCCGCCAACGGCACTCATTGAACGACCGCCAAAACCACTCGCCGTCACTGCCTTGGAAGAACCAGCAGAATCAACCTGCCGCGCATCAATCGCCGCAAAAATTTCTTTGACAATCCGCTGAGTCTGCGGGCGTAGTTGATGATCTTCGTCGCCATTGTGGTCATCGTGCAAACCGGGACCGGCGATTACCTTACCAGCAACCGGTGCCTTACCAGTGACCGGTGCCTTACCAGCAACCGGTGCCTTACCAGCAACCGGTGCCTTACCAGCAACAGGTAACGTATCGGAAACCGAGTCCTTCTTAGATGCAGGCTTGTCGTTCCCCGAAGCTTCGCTAGAATCCCCTTCAATCTGATTCGACCGGGCTGTTTGGGCGCGACTTTCTCGTGCCACAAATTCGCAAACTCGCCTAGCCATACCCGCTGGAACGTTCTCGATCGGATCCGTCTCTTCCACTCGAGCCAACGGCACCAATTGACGCCGCATGTTGATCAATTCGTCATGTAGCAGCGGGCTTTCGGTCAAAGCGCGGTCGACCTTACGGTGCTCCTCGGGTTCAAGTGCACCTAACAAATAGCCCAACAAATCTGCTGCTAGCGGTTGACTCACAGTGTTAATCTACCTCTGACTGCATCCAAGCTTCGGCAAGCTTGGAAATTGCAGAATTCAAACGACTCTTTACCGTCCCCACAGGAACGTCCAAGACCTCCGCAACTTCGCGGTATTTCAAGCCTTGAAAATAAACCAACTGAATCACAGTGTACAAAGACTCAGGTAAACTCTTCAGCGTTTCGCGGACCAAGGCCACCCGTTCGGCCGTCTGCATGTTCTCTTCGGGCGACGCATCGGATGATTCCAACATGTTGACGATTCGAGAAACTTCGTTATCAAAATTGCCAGCCGGTGCGTCCAAACTAACCATCTGATGCCGCGAATACCGGCGACGAGTATCAATCGCCTGATTGGTCGCAATGGCATATAGCCACGGACGGAATCGCCGATCAGTATCAAACGATTCACATTTCAAATGAACCTGCAGAAACGTCGATTGGAAGGCGTCCTGGGCCATCTCACGATTTCCCAAGTAGCGACGCAAATAACTAAACAACTCCCGCTCGTACCGATATACCAATTGCGCAAACAGCTCGCGGTCGCCAGATTGGCGATACTCCAGCAGCATTTGCTCATCGGTCACGGGTAATTCCTTCGATTGAAGCTGACGATCCTGGTTGTAGAACAAGTCGACTACGGTGGCGTCCATAATTAGCTACGCACATTCCTTGCATTCGGTTCGCCAAAACCTGTGACTTAACTCAAAATTCCGGCAATTGATGTACGAAACCGCCCGATCAGCGGCTACTTCTGCTACCGAACGCTTTCCAGTGCGTCTCCTCCATTGTAAAGTGTTCAAATGCTCGCCGCGACACAATCCCTTCCCAAATCTCGGGCAATCCCAAAACTGTGGGTAACGCGGTGCTGATTAGTCAATGAAGCAATCATTGTGCCAAAGGCAATTTCATGAACAAAAAAAGCCTGACTTGGGCTGCTCCCGGCGACGTAAATGCCTTTTTTGGCCTGATGTTAGACAATTTAGCCGGCTTGGTTTTAACGGTTAGCTTACTGGCGGGTGCGTTCGGGTTCCCGGCAAATATTGCAATGCGTTACATGGTCCCGGGGACGGCGATCGGCGTTTTTGTCGGCGACTTGCTTTATTTCTGCATGGCAATTTGGCTTATCCGCAAGACCGGGCGCGATGATGTAACGGCTATGCCGCTAGGTTTGGACACTCCCAGCACGTTTGGAATGATCTTTATGGTCCTGGGACCGGCGTTTGCCAGCGCCAAAGCCGAATACGGGGCCGATGCCACCGAAGACCAAATTCAAGCCGCGGCCATTCACGCCTGGCATATCGGTGTTTGCTGCATTGTTTTCACTGGTTTTATCAAACTATTCTTTTCGTTCTTTGCCGGTCTAGCCCGAAAGGTTTTCCCTCGAGCCGGACTCTTGGGTTCGCTAGCAGCGATCTCTTTGGTGCTGATTACGTTCTTTCCGATGCTGGAAATTATGGCATCTCCGCTGGTGGGCCTAGTTTCGCTATCCATTATTTTGACCACGCTGGTCGCTCACATTTCCTTGCCCGGCCGAATTCCTGGAGCCTTGGGCGCTGTATTAGTTGCTGGCACGATTTACTACATCATCTTGTGGGTCGAGCACGCTACCGGTGCCCAACTGATGTACGTCAGCAAATCGTTGACCGCCGCCGATGCGACCGCGGGACTTCTGCCAACCGAGTGGACTTCGGTTTTTTCTATGCAGTGGCTCGACGCTTTCCCTGATGCCATTAATTACCTTCCGATCATCACTCCGTTTGCCATCGCCACCGTCGTGGGCGGCATTGACTGCACCGAGAGCGCGGCCGCCGCCGGCGACGAATACAACACTAGCATGGTGATCGGTGTAGAAGCCGTTGCGACCATCATCGCTGGGCTGTGCGGCGGCGTTATTCAAACCACTCCCTACATCGGACACCCTGCTTACAAGTCGATGGGTGGACGATCAGCGTACACTTTGGCGACCGCAATTTTCATCGGAAGCGCTGGCTTGCTAGGTTATTTTGGCTTCATCTACTTATGGTTGCCTTCGGTTGCGATCATTCCCATTTTGATTTTCGTCGGCTTGGAAATGGGAGCCCAAAGCTTTGCAGCAACGCCAAAGCGGCACTACACTGCGGTTGCCTTAGCAATGATTCCGGCGCTGGCAGTGCTGGGAGAAGGTCTGATTATCGATGGCGTAATGCAGGACCCTGCCATCCGCGGCGCCGGCATTACGTCGGCTTCTTTGCTTCCCAACAATCAAACCACACTAGAAGTGATTCACTTGCTAAATGGTGGGTTCATTATTACCAGTTTGCTTTGGGCGTCGGCATTGGCGGCCATTATCGATCGGCAACTTTCTCGTGCCAGCCTTTACTTCCTCATCTGTGGAATCTTTACGCTGTTCGGAATTATGCATTCGCCACTGGTCAACAACGAAATGTTCTTGCTTCCGTTTCCAGGACTAAGCCCCGATTCTTTCGGAATCGTGACGGACCCTGAATTGGTCAAGAAGGTGGTCACATTGGCTGCCAGTTACGGGCTGGTCGCGATCTTCCTGCAAGTGATGGCCTACACGGCCCCCGGCTTGAACGAAATCCCGGCGCACTTGGACATGGACAAGTGACCAAGTTCAAATGGGTTGCTTCTGGAACCGGTTCCCATCGCGGTGGCTTTGCCAAGACTCATAAAAATAGCATTGGCAAGCACTGCTGGAAGTGGCCTATTCACCGGGCGGCTGGGTAGCCATTTTGCCTGTCGACCATTGCCGCCATAACCAAGTCCCCACCAAAACATGCCTTGCACCACTGTTCCGAAAAAACTCAAGATCCGTTGCGTCTCGCACGCCGCCGCCAGACACCAAACCGGCTTCGGGAAAAGCGCTTTTCATTCGTTGCAAAAGGTCCAGGCTTGACGAGCCTGCCTGCTGGCCGACGTCCGTTAAGCTTAAGACGATAAACTGCTGGATGTTCCGCTGGACGCACATTCCCGCGAATTGCAGGACGCCAACGTCTTTCCAAGCATTCTTCCCAAGCAGATCAGACCTTGGCCAGCCGCCATCGTTCGGACCTGATGCTACCCACGGTTGCGTTCGGGTGGGTCGGAACCAATTCAAGTGACCATCGACGGTGATCAAGTCCATGCTAACGGTCCACTGGCCTGGCGATTCCAAACTGTCGCATACGACCATAAAGTCTTCCACGCTGGCAAAGGATTCGGTTGCGAGGATCGGATGGAATTGATTGGGAAACCGGGAACTTAATCCTTGGAGCGATCGTTGCTGTTTGTGGTCTTTGATTCCAACGTCTAACCAAACGTGCCAACCGCGCTGGAGTAGAGATTTGGCAAATAACCGACCCACTGAATTGGCTTGCCCTTGAATTGCATCCAAATCGGCAATGTAGAAGCACGTGATTCGAAATTGTCGAAAAATTTCTTCCGCCAAATTTTCTAGCGTTCGATTCGCCATTGCCGGGAAACTGACACTCAATGGTCGGTAGTCACTTCGCTTCCCGCCTACGGCAAATACCATTTGCTGGTTCAGTAAGTCGAAGACCGCGATGACTGGATTGACGACATCTGGCATATGCGAAACACTAGTTTGGTAGTCCGCCTGGGATCGGACGGTTTGAATGGCAGTTGATCTATTTATAACGATAATGCGGATTGAATGTTTTCGAGAATCCACAACGTTTCGAAAATGCATCATTGAACAAAGATTCGCCGGTTAGCTTCTGTTTACTAAGCTACATAAAGCGGCTAGGGTTTGGCAGCGGTGGTACGTGAGACAGGCAAGACCATACGCCGGCGTTCTCCACTTGCCAAATGACTTTAATCACTCAACGATGCACCCGAAGTTCGCTGCATTGGCTGAACGACAATTATTGGGATTCCGACCGTGAATATTTTGCTTGCCAGTAGTGAAGCCGTTCCGTTTGCAAAAACGGGCGGACTTGCTGACGTTTCAGGGGCCTTACCGGTTGCTCTAGAACGCCAAGGCGTCGACGTTAGCCTATTCTTGCCGGCCTATCGCAGCATTTTCAAATCAGGTCAAACGATTGAACCCACTGGTATTGAATTTGACATCCCCGTTGGTTCAAAAATTGTCTCGGGTCGCTTTTTGAAATCGACCATTCCTGGAAGCAATGTTCCCGTTTACTTTGTAGACCAACCTCATTACTTCGACCGGGACGAACTGTACAACGAAAACGGCAAAGACTACTTGGACAACTGTGAACGTTTCGTTTTCTTTTGTCGCGCCGTCGTTGAGGGGATTCGATTGTTAGACATTCCTGTCGACGTGATTCACGCGAATGATTGGCAAACCGGGCTGATCCCAGCTCTTTTGACGACTGAATATCTGACTGCCGAACGCTATCGTTCGATCACGACTTTGTTCACCATTCACAACATGGCTTACCAAGGCTGGTTTTGGCATTGGGACATGTTGTTAACGGGTCTTGATTGGAAGTATTTCAACTGGCATCAAATGGAATGCAATGGCCAACTCAACTTGCTAAAGACCGGCATCACATTTTCCCATTCTATCAGCACCGTGAGTCCCCAGTATGCCCTTGAGATTCAAGCCGAACCGCTGGGCTGCGGCCTGGGCGGTGTGTTACGCGATCGCCAAGATGTGCTTAGCGGAATCATCAACGGAATCGATACCGAATCATGGAACCCCGCCAGCGATCCGAAGCTAACCACCCATTTTTCGATCGACGACTGGAAAGCTGGCAAGATTGCCAACAAACGAGCGTTGCAGCAACGGGTCGGCCTTGATGTCAACGACGACATTCCGCTGATCGGATCGGTGGGGCGTCTGGTCGACCAAAAGGGTTGGGAATTGATTTTGAAAATTCTGCCGCAGTGGCTGCAAAGCAGAAACGCCCAATGGGTGGTTCTGGGAACCGGCGACAAATCCATTGAAAAACGACTGAAGATGTTGGCAGGCCAGTTCCCTGGAAAACTGGCTGTTGAAATGGCGTTCAGTGATCAACTGGCCCGTCAAATCGAAGCGGGTAGCGACATGTTCTTGATGCCCAGCCAATACGAACCCTGCGGACTAAACCAACTGTACAGCTTGCGCTATGGAAGCGTACCAGTGGTTCGTGCCACCGGTGGATTGCGTGACACCATTTGTGATTTGGACCAGGCCGATGAAGAGCGTACCGCAAACGGATTTTCATTTTCCAACTGGGACGCTGCCGATCTAAACCGAACCTTGGAAAGAGCGATTTCCACTTACGCCAACCGGCCCGACCTTTGGAGACAACTGGTTGAAACTGGCATGCGACAAGATTGGTCATGGAACGCCAGCGCGGCCCGCTACATCAATCTTTACCAGCAAACCGTTGCTCGCAGGAACAAAATTCAAGCCTCGGTCTAGCAGCGGACGCCACTTCTTTCCCATCGCCGGACGGTCAATCTAACTTTGCACTTTCGGTTGGTTCTGGAGCGGGCGGCGTCACCGTTGGATCCGTGGGCGCACTGTTGGCAGGGCGAACCCCCAAGTTGATAAATTCCATTGCCAACGAAAAGGCCATCGCAAAATACACGTAGCCCTTGTTGATGGGCGTGCCTACGGCCTCGGAAATTAGCACCACGGCAATCAAGATCAGGAAGCTGAGCGCCAGAATTCGTATCGTTGGCCGGCGTTCAATAAAGCTGGCAATGACTTCGCTGAAAATCAGCATGACGGCAACGGCAATCACAATGGCTGTGACCATCACCCATATCTGTTCCACCATGCCGACTGCGGTGATGACAGAATCTAATGAGAATACTAAATCCAGAATCGCGATCTGAACAATAACGGACACGAAACTAACTTGCGGCTTGGGTGCCTCATCCGGATGAGGTTCGTCCAAGCGTTCATGAATTTCATGGACGCTCTTGTATAGCAGGAATAAGCCGCCGGCAAGCAAAACGATATCGCGGGCGGAAACTGAATTAACTTCCGTATAATGTTTGATCAGCCAATCACGAAACCATTGGGGCAGCCAATTCAATTCCGAAATAATGAACAGCGGTTGTTCCATCTGAATCAAGCCAGCTAAACAAAACAGCAATCCAATCCTGGTTAGCATAGCCATCGCCAACCCCCAACGCCGCGCCGATGGCTGTTGCTCTTTGGGCAATCGCCCCGACAGAATTGTAATGAAGACGATATTGTCGATTCCCAAAATGATCTCCATTGCCGTTAACGCGACAATGGCGATCACAATTTCTAAAATCAGATGAGGTTCCATCAGCGACAATCTTTATTCAAGTTCAAGTTCTGAAAAATACAACGCGAGACACGATCGGTCTCGAAACACAAACGGGCCTAAGCTACAAACGCCCCAGGAAACCGCCACTCCGCTACTCATCTTTAGGTTAGCCCAACCTTCGGTCGATTGGACCTACGATGCTACGTAAACGCCCGGACCACTTTAAGCCCCGACGTTCAAACAACCCTGAAGTATCTACCGCCGGACGAGGCCGATTGCCTACTTCAGTATTGCCAGTTCCGAGGGTCAAGCGAACGTAAATGACGTAAGATCATCGCCTCGGATCTTGCCGTCAATGTTGGTTCGGTCGAGGACATGATTTGCGCAAGATAATCGGCGGTTGGTATTTCGATCAACGTACAATCAATACCTGGCGTCAACAAGGCACTGGCCCAAGCCAAGCGTTTGACGGTCGTTTGATATTCACTGGCGACCAAGTTTGCTGCGTTTGCATTGAGCCGTTGGTCTTGATTTGCGGGATGTTGCTCCAACTGCAACGGGCAATCGCCCAATAAACCTCCGTACAGTGGAAACGACCCCATGATTCCAATGCCTTTGAATTGGCAAATCGGGATTAACGAATCCTGCAAATCAGGGCCCAGCATTCCTGACGACGCCCGAGTCAACACAAAGTCGAAAGCATGCCGCGAAACCAACTCTGCCAAACCTTGCCAATAAAAGCCACCGACCCCCAAGATGCCCAGTCGTTCGGCTGATCTTAGCTCAAAAATCCCGCCGACTAATTGATGTACTTGGGACAGTTGACTGCGCGAAAGTTCTTCGGGTCGAAAGGTCAAATCATCCAAGACTACAATGCTACGGGTCGAGGCTAAATTTGCGGCCGCCCAGATCTCCGCCCACCGCTGAACGCATTGTTCGATCATTTCCAATAACTGGCCAACCGTTCGACCGGCCAGCAAATGCGGAAGCCGGACCCGGTTGGGTACCATCTGGCTTAGCGTCAGTCGTACAATCGCAACCGGTCCGGCAGCTTGATTCAGCCTGGTCGCCACGGTCCCCAACGCTGATTGCAGGCTTTGCAACCGAAGTTCAGCCGGCGCTTGGGATCTGGCGATACATCCCAAATCAAAAACACCGACGCCGGATCTCCAAATCGCTTTCAGCAGATCTTCTGGTTCCACCCTATCGTCACCTTCACCTGGCGGGTCACGGTCACCTAGGAGGTCACTTTGCCGAGAAACTTCATGTGCGATATCACTGAAATCCCCACAAGCCAGTCCGCAACCCAACCTACTTACCTGTAATCCCGTGTTCCCCAAGCCCTTTATCTGGTTCCAATCGAACACCTGTTCATCGAAGTTCATTGCGTAATTTACCAATTTCAAATAAAAAAGACCGATTGTCAGGCTGCCAAGCCTTAACGGCTTTGGAACTTGCTTTTAATATAGCGTGGTACACTATATGTTTTGCCCGAATTTGTTTTCAGGTTAAGGTGGCGCCCAAGGAATCTTCTTGATCGACTATGATCCGCAAAAACCAAGTTCAGATTGGCCTAATCGCCAAGCAAGGCAATAGTCAAGTCAGGCCAAAGTGTGAGCGCAGAAAACTCCCTTACCCAGCGCTCCCCAATCGATGCCCTGATTTGGAAGCCAAGGCAACCCGCGTCGATTCACTTGGATGGACACCTTGCCATAATTTCGGCTCGGGCCACAATTTCAGCTCGGGCCACAATTTCAGCTCGGGCCACAATTTCAGCTCGGCGTCGACTTTACTGCCGTAGTCCCACCGTCTAGTCGCCAACTTTTACTGTGACACAATCTTATGCTTATGCAAAAACTATTTGTGGTTCTGTTTGTTTTGGCAAACTTAATCTTGCCGTTTGTGATTGAGGAAGTTTTTCCGATCACGACGGCTCCGATGTTTCGCGACAACCCTCAAGTCTATTGCGACTTCACGGTGCTGGACCCAAGTGGAACTGCACTGCCGCTAAGTGATTTTGACATGCAACGGGTCTACGACGGGAACCCTGCCGGATATGGCAGCGGGCGCCTGGCCAATCCGTCGTTGGATCGCTTTGGAATTTCGGAAGACCCTGACCTAATAATTCCCAGCCGTGACGAAATCCGACTGTGGACTCAGGACAGACTTGCTCAGATGAACTTTCCGTTTGTCACCGTGCAAGTCAAAGTCATCGGCCCGGTCGGAAACGCCGTCGACGTTCAAGACAGCTTCGAAGTTATTGTTCTACAAAATCCAGCATTGGTAGAACGGGTCAAGACCTCCAGTGAAGCAAAAACTCAACCGCCCTCGCCGACAATTGCTGCAGAAGCCAACACTGGCGACGACACTGGCGACGACACTGGCGACGAGGCAGAGCCAGAGCCAGAGCCAGAGGCCAAACCTGCACAGCTAAACGAAGCAAAATCGCAAGATGCTTCCGAAGCCAAGATAAACTAACATCAAAACCAAACTCCGACTTGACCATCCGACCGCTCAAAAGAAATTCAACACCGAGGTTCACCCGTGAACTTAATTTTTGATACTTACAACAACGTACGATTTGGCCTGCTGTCCACTCGCATCTTATTGCTTTCGGCGATTCTCTTGGCTTGCTGGGAATTTAGCCCCTCGGGCGTTGCTGACAATGAGAAAGTTGTCACCTTCCTGTCCAAAGTGCCCCCAGAGTATTTGACCGACATCAATGTGATGTACTGGGTCCGAGGCATCGTGGTACTTAGTTGCCTGATGTGGTTCTTCTGCTTGCTGACACCTTTTAGCTGCTGGGTGGCAACGATTTCCTTTGCCAGCCTTTGGGCCTTGCGAGTCGAAAACTCCATTTATTCGCCGCACATTTACCATATCGCGATAGTGCTAACTTTCATCCATGCGGCTTGGTTCACCTTCTACTATCGGCAAATTACTTATGCCTATCGTAGCCAAACTACCGCCATCAGCATGTACTATCCCTATTGGGTTTTCTGGCTAAGCGTCTTCTACATCGGCTGGTTTCATACGCTGGCTGGCATCGCGAAACTGCGCAGTCATGGATGGGCCTGGGCCGACGGTACCAGTCTTCAATTGTGGACAAAAGCGTTTGGTTATTCGCCGTCTCCAGTTACTCAGTGGATTATTTCAGATCAACAAAGCACGATGTTGATGCAACAAGGAACTTTAGTGGTAGAAACCGCTGCCATCGTTTGCATACTGGGAAGACCCTTGCGAATCGTCGTTGGCCTAGCACTGCTGGCGTTTTACGGAGGCGTGCTTACCAGTTTTGTAGACTATGGATTTCACCTGAATGCGGTACTGGTGTTTTGGTTTCTGATTCTGTCCGAAGCTTTGTTAAGCAAGTGGCAAGTCGGAGATTCAAAGACTATTCAAACGGACTACAACTAAGAGACGGTCAACGATGCCAGGATCGACACAAGGGGAGTCCTGGGTATGCGTCCTGGGTAGTGCGTCCTGGGTAGTGCGTCCTTCGCGGGTGGAAATCTCCACGGCAAGAAAAACGAAAAGGCTTCAACCCTACGTAGGTTGAAGCCTTTTCCTCAGCAGAAATGTTTGCGGAAAAACGTCGGAATCGAAATATAAAAAGAGCGATGATTCAGCAGCGACCCACCTAATCAAGTCGCGTTCGGTTTCGTCTTGTCGGAGGAAAAACATCACTCGGTAATCAAAGCCAAGTCACTGTCCAAACCGATCGCTCAAAGTTCAAGTTCTCTACTGCGGCCTTGTGCTGGCGAAGCCGCCAGGATCCACTGTTCAGACATTTCTGAGTTTTAGTTTTCGTTAGCCAAAGACCCTAATCCTTGTCATGCATCACAATCTTTTTGGCGGCCATCATCGCAAGGCAATATCGCCCAGCGATAGATGTATCAGGCAAAGACTATTCTTCGTCGTGGCCGTTGGAACCTTCGACGATCGCTTTGTACTTATCGCGTTCGCGACGGGTTGCTTCTAGATCGAAAACCAAGTACTTCATGTCCAATCGCAACTGGCTCAAGGCCTCTTGAACCAAAGTCAAGATACGACGGCGACGCTTGGTGCTTTCGACCACTCGTCCTAAAACGTTTTGCAATTCGCCGCGTTGGGCGGCTGGCAAGTTCGCTACTAAGTAAACCAACTGGGTCATGTCGGCGGATAGTTCGACTGCGGCTTCGGTTGTGTTCTGATTTTGTTGGCTAGTCATTTCTGCTGTTTCCTTCTGCTGAAAAGGTGGCTGAGTGATGCAGGTTCATTAGAGCAGCCACAGTGCCAGCATCCAAATAAAACCACTGGATACCGAACTTAACTCTTTTAAATTCAATGACTTAAAATTTATTTTAGCAATTCATCTTAAATTGCCTGTGTTGCCAAAATGCAACGCGACTGATCTGGCCAACTATGAAAAATGCTGGTAAAAGCCCTTTTTGAGGCCCTTTTTGGACGCCCAGCCGTTTTGTTGCCAAAACACCACTGGTACGCACCACTTGAGGCGTTTGATCAACATTTTTTCAAAATAGCCACTCGTGGCACGCTATATCCCAAATTATTCCGAGTTCTTACCGCAAAACCATGGCCGAAAAAATTCGCTGGTCGTTGCTGTCGTTACTTTCGTTGATCTTGGCGTGTCTGGGCACGCCAACCGCCTGCAGCCAAGTTCTGGACTCATTTGAAAATAGCGAACGGTCTTGGCAGCTGCGGCAGTGGACTGCATCGATCGATTGGCCCGTTCTGCAGCAAGGCATTTCGCAACAGCAACACCAGTCTGGGAATGCCAGCTACCGATTCAAATTTCGTTGCGGCCCGGGCGAACAAATTATGGCCAGCTACGATCTGTCGCCATCGTTTGTCATTCCAGAACTGGAACCTACGGTCTACGTTCGCTGCGCGCGAACGGGAGTTCAGCTTTATGCCCGGGTGGTCTTTCCCAACACAGACAGTCCCAGTGGCAATGGTCCAATGACGACATTGATCGAAGGCGACATCTGCCAACAGATCGACCGCTGGACCAAGTTGGGCTTTCAAACCGATGACGGAACTACGCTTTACCAAAAGATGAAAAGCCAACTTCCTCTGTTGCGACGAAAGTATGGCTCGCAAGTCAGCGAGAAAGATGCGTACATCGACGCGGTGATTTTGAATTTGTATGGTGGACCAGGCGACCAAGAGGTTTGGATTGACACACTGGCGGTCGAGGGCCGAGTGTCCGCGGAGAGAATTCAACAGGCCAGCTTCTTGGCTGCCGAAGAATCTGTGCCAAACGTTGTCCAAGTGGCTGGGATGCAAGTCGAACAATCACGACCTAGCCGAGTCAGGACCGATGGGACAGTGGTTCTGATCGACGATCGACCTTTTGTGATTCGCGCTATTGAGTACAACGGCGAAGCGATGAGTGCCCTGAAAGAAATGGGCTTCAACACTTTATGGATGGCCAATTCACCCACGGTCTCGCAATTACAACGCGCCAAAGATCATCGCTTGTGGGTGATTGCTCCGCCCCCGGTCGATGATGGCCTGCGCCTAATCAATTTTCAGTACGATCCCGTTTTGGCTTGGCTGGTCGGCGACCGTGTGAACTGGGCAGACCACGCCGTGGTAAAACAACGCATCGCAAAGATACGCCAAATCGACATTCGTCAGGGTCGCCCCGTGCTGGTAACAGCCCAGACAGGACTGTCTGACTACAGCCGCACAGCGGACCTGCTTTGTGTCGGCCAAAAAATTATTGGCACCAGTTTCCCGTTGCACTTGTACAGCAAGTGGTTACAACAACGTGCACAATTGGCCCAAGCGTACGTTCCGATGTTGGCAGAAATTGATACCGATTTTTCGCCACAGTTGATTCAACAATCCGCCGCGTTTTCGGGAACCAATGCCCCCATCGCGATCCAACCTGCCCAACTACGGGGCCTGGTCTTTCAAGCCATTGCCGGCGGGGCTCGCGGTTTTGTCTTTCGCAGTCAATCACGACTGGATGACACGTCACCGGCAACCCTGCAACGTCAATTGGCCATTCGCTGGGTCAATCGGCAACTGGAACAATTGGCGCCGTGGACTGCCGGAGCGGTAGTCACCGGCCAGGTTGATCAAGTCGACCCAAGCATCCAAGTCCATGCGTTAAAAACCAGTCGTTCGCGGCTATTGTTAGTCCAGCAAGTCAACGGGCGCGAATCCTTCACGGCGGGTTCGTCGCGTGAGGGAGTGATTGCGATCCAGGATGCCGGATCAGGTGTATCGGATCAACCCTATCGTTTGACACCCACAGGCCTAAGCCCGGCAACCCACCAACGCCTTGGAAACCAACTAACGATTCAAATAGAAAATGCCAGTGACTGGGAAGCCATCGTGCTTACACAAGATCCGCTGGTGATTCGTTACGTCGAACAATCATCTAACCAAGGCCAATCGTGGTCCTTCAATCAACTACATTTAGAGCAGGCAGAATACTCAACCGAATGGGCGTCGCGACTGCAAACCGCCATGGTCCAAGCCGGCCGCGACCGTCCCGAGATTCAAAGTGCGTTGACCAGAATTCTATCGGCACGGCAATCCATCAACCCCACGCTAGCCAGTTCTGATCCATTAGCCTTGTGGAGCCAGTCGAACATCTTGCAACGCGAAGTCGCACGACTGAACGACAGTCTGGTGACCGAGGCTCAAGCCATGCTCTCTTGGCCAACGGCAAGCCCGTTAGACCTCCATCCGATTTTGATCCCTCTGCATTGGCAATCCATTTCCAGAATGTCACAAGTGCAGTGGTCAGGCAACGGCCTACCCGGCGGTGACTTTGAAGACATTGGGCAAACCACATCCAGTGGCTGGCAACACCATAGCAATAGTGGCAGTTCGATCCAAAGTTTCGCTCAGTTGAACGAAGCCGCACTGGTCGACGGCAGGAAAGGACTTGTTCTGTCGGCCCAACCCGCAGCCGGCATTCCTGCCGCCGTGGTCGAAAACACTCCGGTCTGGATTGTCTCTGCCCCTGTGCAAATCCCCGCAAATCATCTGGTGCGCATCGCAGGCTACGTTCGAATCGATCAACCCATCACGGGATCATTAGACGGGTTTCTGATCAAGGATTCGCTGGGTGGCTTGGACTTGTCGCAACGAATTTCGGCCACCCGAGGTTGGCAACCCTTCGTGGTTTATCGCGCCACCAACGATCCTCACGACCTGAAAATCACATTCGCATTAAGCGGCTACGGCCAGGTGATGTTGGATGAAATCACCGTTCAAATGGCGCCGATGCCTACCGGTAATACCGGTTCAGCCTTTGAAGTCCTATCACCCACAAGCGGAAGCCAACCTGGTGCATCTGTGCCCGGTTCGGCCCTGCCAAACTCGGCCCTGCCTAATTCATCCCTGCCGGCAACCGCCGCTGGCCCCGCTACTTCGCAGCCTGGCTTTGGGAGATAGCCGCCCAATGTTCCCCAACCAATCGCTAAACGGCGATACGGTCTGCGGGAACAGGAAAATTGCTGGCCATTTCTTTGACGTATTGGCGAACCCGCTGGAGCGATGCCTGATCCTCCGGAGCCTTCAAAACCTCCAGCATCCAACCTGCAATCGTCTTCATTTCGTCCGCTGCCATGCCTCGAGTCGTCAGGGCAGGGGTCCCCACTCGAATCCCGCTAGGATCCATTGGGCGACGCTGGTCAAACGGGATCATATTCATGTTCACGGTAATGCCACAGTAATCCAAGGCTTGTTCGGCAACTTTCCCACCAATTCCAAGCGGAGTCACATCCACCAACAACAAATGGTTATCGGTGCCACCGCTAATAATTCGCAACCCGCCCGCCACTAACACCTCTGCCAATGTCTGTGCATTTTCAATCACCTGCTTTTGATACTGCACAAAATCTGGCGTATTCGCTTCGCGGAAACAAACGGCTTTGCCAGCGATCACGTGCTCCAAAGGTCCGCCTTGCATTCCTGGGAAGACGCTGCGGTTCAAAAGTTTGGCATCTTCTTCGCGGCAAAGTATCAAACCCCCTCGCGGTCCACGCAATGTTTTATGAGTCGTCGTGGTGACAAAGTCGGCAACACCGACTGGGCTGTTGTGCAGACCTGCAGCAACCAAGCCAGCATAGTGAGCCATGTCCACCATCAATTTCGCCCCCACCTCCTTTGCAATTTCTGCAAAACGATCGTGAGGAATTTCACGCGGATAAGCGCTGGCACCCGCCACGATCAACTTTGGCTTGTGCTGCCGCGCCAACTGCACGACTTGGTCAAAGTCAATTCGGTAGTCCTTCTGACTGACTCCATAATGCACAAAGTTGTACAATTGCCCCGACAGATTCAACTTCATTCCATGGGTAAGATGGCCGCCATGTGCCAAATCAAAACCCATCACAGTGTCACCGGGGCTTAGCAAAGTCATGTAGACCGCTTGGTTGGCCTGCGATCCAGAATGCGGCTGAACATTCGCATGCTGGGCACCAAATAAGGTCTTGGCACGATCAATCGCCATTTGTTCAATCACATCTACGTGTTGGCAACCGCCGTAGTATCGCTTGCCTGGGTAACCTTCAGCATACTTATTGGTAAGGATACTTCCAGCCGCTTCCATGACCGCCGCACTGGTATAATTTTCACTGGCGATCATTTCGAAACCTTCGCGCTGCCGCTCCGCTTCGTCGGTGATAGCTGCGAATAATTGCGGGTCTTCAGTCTCTAGAATACTCATGTTTTCTTTACATCCCAAGCGAACAAAAATACAAGCCAATTCGGATCGAACCTCCACCATCGGACTACCCGCACGTCTGTCGATCCCATTAATCCGCCGAATCGGCAAATCCGACAACGTGCACACGATTACTGGGCGCGGCGCAATACGAAAACGATGTCCTCGGTCGTTTCATCCAATTCAATCGGAGACTCAACGTCATAGGCAAAATCGTAAATTTCAGCAATCTCCCAACGAGGTTCGCTGGCAATCAATTCCAAAATTTGATCGGAACTGTAGGTTCGAAAGTTGAACTGATCCTCCAATATTTCATACCGACTTGGCGTGATGACTTCGTATTTCATCTTGTAGGTTTCGTAACGCTTGGACAGGTCTCGATCCACCAGCCACATATCCGTATTTACCGTCAACGAACCTCGCGATGCCGACCAACTCTCCTCCTCAATCGTTGCCCCTCCGGTTGGCGAAAGATGTAACCCCAAAACATACAAACCACCCGGTGCAATCGCGTCAGCCATGGCAGACAAATGATTGCCTGCCTGTTGGGCAGCCTCTAAATGTCGAAAACTATTGATCGTATTGAACGCTGCATCCGCTGGCTGAGCTAGTGAAAATTCGCACATGTCCCCAACAAATCCGGTCGGTTTGAAGCCATTGCGTTCCAGCCGGCGATTGCAAAAGTCAATCGCCTTTTCGTTCAAATCCAGCCCCGAAACTTTAAATCCTAACTTCGCAAAACGGATCATCAAACGTCCTGTCCCACACGCCGGTTCAAATAGATTGGTGACCTCGCGATCGGCAAACAGATGGAAACATTCCTGCAAAAAGTTCATCTCGGCCAAACAATCTGACCCAAAAATCAAATCGTAGTACTTCGGATAATCATAAATAGCACCTTCCAATCGGACCGCGGTGCTGCTGCTTTTATCTTTCGCTTTTGGCGTCATCATTAGACTTTGTCTGTTAATACTGGAAGGTGATCTGTTGAAGTTAATTCGCAAAGGCCTGCACGGCATTCAGGCAGGTAGAAACATGAAACGGGTCAAACATTCGATTGCAAAAACACCCTGCAACCCCATGGGCCGACTAAAAAATGGCACCCAAGAACTTGACCCGTCAAAACTCAGCCGCGTGATGCTGGCATGCTCAATACTTAAGGTTCAATCTCACCTGAGTCCGCTCACCCTGTCCAACGCTTCGTGTGAAAATGGACTCAACTAACGAGTCGTCGCATGCATCTTGGCCCAGTAATCAAAGACGCAAACATCTTCCACAATCGGCGCGACCAACTGAGTAAACTTCACATGTTCGGGATGAGGCAAATAATTATCTCGATCGGTCGCGGTCCGGAACGTCAACGTAAAGCCGTGCGTAAACCCTTTGGACTTCCCTTCAGGACTGATGTTGGTTCCACTTTCAATGGCAACGATCGTGTCGATTTTGTTCCCCAGTGATTGGAAAGAATCCAAAGCTGCTTGAACGGCCATCGGACTGGCTCCGGCGTTGAATTTAAACAACACCACGTGGCGTAAAAACTGAGCCTCAGGTTCGGGCAGAATCAATTCAAAATAGCCTGCGATGGCA
>JBDNHU010000187.1:0-6775 GCA_041688615.1 Mariniblastus sp.
AATTGGGTTCATCCTGATTGACACTCAGGAAGAACTTGCGAAGCGAAGGGGAATTCTTAAATTGCAGCAGAGATCGGCTGGGATTGGCTTGGATTAATGCCAGCCCATGGCAAATAAAGTTAGGGGTGAGCGAAAGTTCGGTTCCAACTTGGCCACCATTGCCTTGTGCGACCACCGCGATCGTGCCTTGCCCAACATTGAATTGATTCCTTGCCGCTGCGATCAATTCCAGTCCACAATCAAAATCGTCCTCGGCCCAGATCTTGGTTTGAGGGGAAAGAACCAATAAATCTAAGCCGAATTTGTTGGCCGTACTTTTCCAGCTGGCTAAAGTTAGATCCCATTTCAACAGTGAATCAGCCTGCAAAATGATTAGCGGACGAGGCTTCTGCGATGGTTCGACCTGGCTAACATAACTTAAGTTTGCGTCTACGCTTAAGCCCGGTGAGGTCACCGTTTCTTGGCGGCGTTGGGTGTCAGCGACCTTCGGGCTCAGTTTTTCTAACAACGCCCGGGTTGGTAGCCAAATCTCTAGCCCGGCGGTTTGAATTTTCAGAGTGAGCGTTTCTTTCGGTGTGTCTCTTTGCAATGTTAACCAAGTCGATTGGCCGATAGTCGATTTGGAAATATGCGCATTCAGATCGGCAATTGAGTCTATTTCAATTTGGTTGATCGCAACCAATCGGTCAGCCGGTTGCAGTTTGTCGGCTGAAGGGCCGTCGGGGAGGACGACGTCCACTTCTACTTGTTTTTGTGGGGAGATCTTGGTCGTAAAGCCTAAGTACGGGAACCGGTAGGGAACTAGTTTAGAAACCAATTGCAATAAAACTTCTCGATCTTTTTCATTGTTTGGGTTGAAGCTGTTGCGAACTTCCAGGGTGATCGCTTGGCGACTATCAAGTGACCGCGTTGCGTGGTAGTAATCTGCCAGGCAATTGACCTGGTTCTGATTCACTTTCACGATTTGATCTCCGGTCTTCAGGCCGGCCAAATCGGCAGGCGAACCCGGATGAATACCGGAAACTTGAAAGTCACTTGAATTCAGATTTGACTGTTTAAAATCGATTCCAGTTTGGCCCGGAAAGATATCGTTTCCAGCTTTCATGTGTTCGATCGAATCTTCGTAGTTGTTCACCGAAACGGCAAAGCCAATTCCCGAATCGTACCACTGTTTCCCTTCGTCCATACTGTCAACATTCATTGACAGTGGGCACAGAATTCCCAGCATCCGTCCCTGAATATCAACCAGCGGTCCGCCATAATTTAGAGGACCTATCTTGGCGTCGGTTTGAATGGCTTTTCCCCAAATGCGATCGGTCGCGCTGACAATGCCTTTGGAAATATGAACTGCATTGGGACTGATGGATTTTCCAAACGCAAGTACCCCTTGTCCCACCTGAACCTGCGAAGATTCAGCAAGGCAGATCAACGACGTTTGCTGGATTGGGGCCGTTTTCAAGAGAGCCAGTTGTCGTAAAAAGTCGATTGCTACCACGTTGGCGATTTGCTGTTGGCCTTGGTGGGTATTGACTAGAATCGTGTCGGGGCGTTCTACAAACAGCGATGCCTCGGTCAACAAGTAACCGTCATTGTCGATCAAGACACCGGTAATCTTCTGGGCTTGGGTAGCTGGACCTTGACGGGTGGTTCCCACGATTTCAATTTGCACCAACGAAGGAGCAATTTGCGCAGCAATGCGTTGGGTTTGTTGCTGGTAAGCGACGGCAAGATCGGTTGCACAGACGTCAGCCAAGTCTTGCAATGGTGCCGTTGAATTTGTGTTGTCTTGTGCCAGCAATGTTTTTGGGGAGAGAGCGAACGCCGTGTTTTGCAGTACAAATAACAGCAACAGGCGCCCCAAAAAGGCTTTGCTTCCTAACGGTGCTAGATGTGGCGTTTGGGAAAGTGGGGCATTGGATCGTGGCGAATCATTCATCGGGACTCCATCAGGCCGTATCAGCTAGGATCCGGCCGGTTCGACTGCTTGGCAGCAGGGTGCGAAAGTATCTTAAGGGTTGCTTGCATGTAGGTCTTGCCTGCTACTGAGTGACACTGAGGGTCAGAATCTGATCTTCACGTCGAAGGGTCAATTGCAGTGGCGTGAATTTATCAATCGCTGATAATGCGGTGATCACATCATCGCGATTGGTTGTTAGTTGGCCTTGGACTTTTAGGATCAAATCGTTCGCCTGCAGTCCGGCCAACCCTGCAGGTGATCCCCGGCTAACTTTTTCTATGAATGCGGGCGTGTTGAAAGTAATTCTTGGGACTAGCAAGATGCCCAAAGCAGCTGGACTGATGGGGCTTAAGGGTTTTTGTTGATTGGTGGTGTCCAGTCGTCTTCCTGATTGGATCCATTCAATTCGTTCGATCAACACGTCGGTTGGAATGGCATAGTTGATCCAGAAATCGCCGTCAGCTTGCTGTAGTTCACGTCCCAACATACCAAGTAATTTCCCTTGGCTGTCAACCAGGGCGCCACCGCTACTGCCAGGGTTGTTGCTCATGGCGTCAATGAAATAGACCGGGCCTTGATGGGGTGTTTTTGTAGCCTTTTGGCTGGCTGCCAACGGGGCTGTCAGTGAAATGATTCCAAACTGAACACTGACGGGTTCATTGCCGCTGGCGACCTTAAACAAATTGCTAACGGCCAACACGTTGGTTCCACTGGGACTTCGGCGAATCGCATCCAATTCGAAGAAGCCATTGGCGCCTAACGACGTTTTAAGTAAAGCGATTTCAGAATTGGGATCGAAGCCGACTAACGTTGCGTCGGATTTTTGACCTAAATGATCGACGACCAAAATAGAATCGGGATCCAGAACATAACTCCAGGCGGTCAAGACCAAACCCTCTTGCGAGATCAAGCAACCGGACTGGTAATCTTCCAGCCCTGCATAACCCCCACTGCCATAAATCTTGACCACTTTGGCTTGGGCTTGGCTGGCAACAGCAGAAAGATCCTGCGCAAGTAGCGAACTTGGAATCAGCCAAAAATTTAAGAGACATGCCATCAACACGAGGGTCAATAGCCAGATCATCATCTTACCAGCAAAGGAACGGGATGAACTACGTGCCAAAGACGGAAACCATTTCTGGACCGTATTGCTGCCTTGTCTTGAGTACGAACGATCATTCATTTTTGGAATTCGCTTTCCCAGGCGAAGCACCCGAAGCCTGAAAGTTCATGAACGTATTCCCGCGATAGATCGCCTTGAAAGCGTGGGGCAGGGTGCCTTGCGGCGAATTTTTCCACTGTTCAAAATAAACTTCACACCCAGGCACTTGTCCGTGCTGCGTGCAGATCAGTGATTTCGGCTGGCCGGATGTCGCATCGACAAACAATTCGATGTCAACTTCGCCGAGATTAAGGAACAAAACGTCCTGCAATTCCGAACTGTATCGGCTGGGGTATTTCCCCGAATAGTAGGCAACCGGAAACGATTTTAATCCATTTTGCATGTAGCGGTGCCAGGCAATAAGTCCTTGAAGCAAGAGCTGCCGATCAGAAAGTAGTTGAGAAGGGTCAACGGTTGTTTTGGCATCGTTTTGAGTGGTTTGCTCTTTCAACACCGATGCCTTGGCCGTACGAGTTTCAAGATCACTTAGGAAGCCAGCCTCTGCCAAGCCGACCGCCAATTTCAGGGGGCCGCGATCTTGGTCGTCACCTTCAAAAATCAATTGCGACGATTGGGTCAGGCTTGCGTCCAAGCGAAATTGTGTCCAGGTCTTTTGGATGCGGGTTTGTACTTGACGATTAAAGTAGTAATTGGTGAAACCTAGTCGAAATTCGATTCGGCTTCTGGCGGCATCCGGAATTGCCGGTTGGACGTTTTGATTTAGTTGGTCATGATCACTTTCAAGCGGAAGTGGTCTGCGTAACGGACGAGGGCGAAAGGGGGTTGTTGTGGCAAGCATTTCATCAAATGAATGCAATGCTGCCAAACGAACCGTCTTTTTAAAATTTTCGTTTCCGCGTCGAAATTCAATCGGGACAAACCAATGACTGGGGTAGATTCCCAACTGATTCTTAAATTCGTTGACCGAACCAATTACTTTTCCGCCGAAGGAAATTAGCACGTCGCCGTACTGCAAGCCGCAGTCCATTGCGTCAGAATCTGCCAACAAATCTGAAACGACGACTTGTCCGTCGGAATCGCTTGTCATGGTGGCCGCGAAACTGGCGTGGTCTACGACGCGACCACTTTGAAGGACCCCCAGGAAAAGTTTGATTTGATTGATCGAAATAGCGTAGGCGACGCCAACGTTAATTCGTGATCGTTTTTCAAAGGAACAACGACCATTGATGCCGATCAATTTTCCGTCATTGTCAAACAATGGGCCACCAGAATTGCCAGGATTCACCGAAGCGTCAATTTGCAGGCAGTCAGTGTACTCTAGCATCGTTCCCGATGGGTATTGATAACGGTGCGTCCCCGAGATGATGCCTTTGGTGACAGAAGGTTGCCGATTGGTAGCCAGTAAGAATGGATTTCCCACGGCATAACAAATTTGTCCAGCCTTGGCCAAGTCACTATCGCCTAGGACGGCGTAAGGAAAGTCATCACGGCCCAGCAATTGAATCAGTGCCACGTCGCCCGTGGGATCCACACTGACGATCACGGCATCGTAAAGTCTTCCATCATTAAGTGTGCACTGCATGTAGCTGCCGCACGGCTGCACAACGTGATAATTCGTCAACGCCAATCCAGATGAAGAAATCAGGACTCCCGAACCGCCGCCGCCGCCATCGGCCGAATGAACGCAGACGGTGGGTTCACTGATCTGCTTGACCAACTGGATCTGTCGTTGCTGGTCTCTTAGGATGATCGCATCTAAGTCAGAAGTGTTGTCTTGCGTAGCGGAGGTTTCCTGTCCCACAGCGGTGTTGGCAACTAATCCGAACATTCCGCTTAGTGACACCGCCACTAGTGGTGCGCAGATAAGCCAGTGATTCAGAGTGACCAAAACATGTTTTGACTTCGAGCGATTCAATGGCAGATTGGAACGGTTCATTGTCTATCTCCGGCGAAGGGATCAAATGCCAGGGGCGGAAGTCTTACTTCATCAGTCGCATCTGGCAGAAATGAACGCTGTCGCAATGGGTACGATTAGCAGGATAAGCCACTTTTAAGGTCAGTCGTGACGGATTTCCTAAAGCAACGTCAATGGTTTGACTTGGATTGTTTTGGCCATCAAGGGTGGCTTCCCATACGACTTTTTGGTCTGCGGTAATGGTGACATGGGCAGCGGTAGAATCAGACGCTGGCGGGGCTAAGCCGATCATTCCGGTCAAACGATTGTAGCCTTCGTCTAATTGATAGGTTGCGATTGACCCCACGCGAACGGCCAATCCCTTTTCGAACGTTTTTAGTTGCGTTTGATTTTCAATTGGCGAAGAGGCCCCCAGCCAATCTTCGATCAGATGGTTAATGTCTTGAGCAGGCTTTATACTGCGGTCTTTGAGCATCAGTTGTAACGGTTGATCCAGAAAGTCCTTATTCAATCGAGGTCGATTCCAGAATTGCAAGTTTTGCTGGGTGGAACCGAAGGAAATCAGTGGTTCCCATTGAAAGTTATCGACGGAGCGATCAGAAAGATAAACAAACCGAGCGTTGGCGAAATCCCATTTAACGATGTCTGAAAGCGGCACCGACTTGCGCAGCAGACCTGGGGTTGTGATTTGCAAAATTGGCTGTTGGTCGATAATATGAAATTGCCAATCAGCAACCGAAAAAATTTGTCCCCAGCGATCGTAAAGTCGCGAATTCCCCGACTTTCTTTCCTGCTGTGTGGGATGAAAGAAAATAAGACCCGCCACTTTCGCCATTGGGACGTTCACTTCACGATCCTGGAACGAAAACGATACGCCTTGTTCGTCGAATGATCGTATGATGCCATTTAGCCAGTCAAGTTTACTGTTTTTCTGAATCACAATGGCATCACCTTCTTTGGCAGCGTCCGTAAGGTCGCTTTTCCATTGGTCAACAGCGGTGCCTTGGATGCGAATGGATTTCAGTTCCGAACTGGAAAACGTAAGCGTTGGTTGATCGCTGGCCAAAGAGCCTGAGATCTGTTTACTGTCGCCAGTCCATTGAGTGAACCGCAGTTTTGAACCATCCAAAAGTTCGAACACAGCCAGTTTTGTCTCCGTAGCGTCACCGATTGCATCTGAAGCGGGCACAACATCGGGCGCGACGATGCTGACGATATTTTCCAAGGCGACTCTTTTGTATGCGGCAGATCCTTCTAGAACGGTCAGGTCCAAATGTTCTTCTGTCAAAGTCGCAATCTTGCCTTCTAGAGAATCACCGTTTAGCAACGTCACTCGAAACCAAGATGATTTCCCCTCCTGTTGATGTGGCAAAGCTTGGTATTGGGCGATAGCCTTTGGCGAATTGGCATTTGAGAAACTAGCATTTGAGAAACTAGCGGTGAAAACGATCAGACCGCAGGCGATTCCAGCGATTTCAAGGGCTATCCGTTTGAGCGGAGCCAGCGAATGCCGGTCGGGTCTATCGCTGTTTTGCTGGTTGCCGATCGCATGTGCCTGAGATGGGGATTGGCGCCAAAAGGCAATCACAATCGGAAGGTAAAGATCGCTGGCTGACATTGCAGGGTTTCTGTGTTGGAAGTCGCGTTGCGGCAAGTTTGTCGTGTCGGCACCATGTCTTGTCGGCAAAAGAATCGCTAGTCGTTTGTGGGTGTTGGGTGTTGGGTGTTGGGTGTTGGGTGTTGGGTGTTGGGCGTTGGGCGTGGGTGTGGGTGTGGGTGT
>JBDNHU010000188.1:0-6363 GCA_041688615.1 Mariniblastus sp.
CCGCTGTCGAAGATTCTAATCCGTTGTACGAAGTAGTGATGGATGCCACGCAGGGGGATATGATTCATGACCGAACCAAAGAGATTGCCGCGCCGAAGTTCCCTTTCGGTTTAAGTGGAAGTGACGGGCTGGCAACCCCGTCCGCTTCTCAAAGTGGGGATAAGGACAATGATTCTCGACGCAAACGCTTTGCGGATTGGTTGACTTCCGAGCAGAATCCTTACTTTGCTACCAGCTATGTGAATCGCCTTTGGGGATATTTGACGGGCGTGGGGCTGATTGAACCCTTGGACGATTTGCGGGCTAGCAATCCACCATCGAATCCAAAATTGCTGGAATTCTTAAGGCAAGAATTTTTGGAACATGATTTTGATGTCCGTCACATGTTATCGCTCATTTGCAAGTCACGAACGTATCAACTTTCGGTTTCTCAAAATCGATTTAATGCTGACGACAATCTGAATTATTCTCATGCCAAAGCCAAACGCTTGCCGGCCGAAGTGTTGTTTGATTCGATGCATTACGTTACCGGGGTTCAGCCGAAGATCCCAGGGGTTGCGGTGGGCGTTCGAGCAGCTCAGATTCCCGATTCAGGAATTAAACTACCTAGCGGTTTTCTTGCCACTTTAGGCCGACCTGAACGTGAGAGTTCGTGTGAGTGCGAACGATCCGATGAAATGCAATTGGGTTCAGTCCTGGCAATGCTAAGCGGCCCAGATCAGGCTCGACTGATTTCTGATCCAACCAATGCAATCGCAATGTTGGCCAAGAGCGATATTACGAATGAAGATCTTGCCAACCAGATTTATTTGCGTATTTTGAATCGATCGATTCGCTCGCCAGAGCTTGAACTTGTAATCCAACAATTCCAAAATGTTGGCCAGGATCACACAAGTCTGTCGCAAGCTGTCCAAGAGCGTCAATCTTTTGTCGACCAACAAAGAGATGGCTTAGAGAAGGAGAGACAGGAATTGATTGCGTTGGTAGAGGCGGATTTGAACGAGTTTGTTGCCAAGACGGATCCAGGATTGTTGAAACGCGAAGCTGAGCAAGCATCAAATATTCAGAAGTTGCAAACGGAATTGGAAAGGATCAAGTCGAACGAGGATACGGAATTCTTGCGGTGGCGAACCGAACAGTTGCAGTCAGTGAATTGGCATCCAATCGCACCGGTACAGTTGACTCAGTCCAGTGGTGGAAAGATCGACGTGCTGGCAGACAGATCGATAAGGGCGTCCGAGAGTAAAGGTGCGACCGAGACGATCGTAGTGACTAAGACGGATCTTTCCAAGGTTTCAGCGATTCGCCTGGAAGCGTTGGCTGATGAAACGTTGGCAAGCAAAGGACCGGGATTGGCTGCCAACGGAAACTTTGTGTTGTCGGAAATGAAAATTGAAGTCGCCTCCCTAGAACAGCCCGACGATTGGAAAGAGGGGCAGGTTAGTTCGACGATTGCCGATTTCCAGCAAGACAATTTTTCGCCTGATAAGGTCTTTAATGGCAAGACCAATGACAATGGAGACGGCTGGGCGATTGATCCAAATACGGGTGTTAATCATTGGTTCACCGCTCAATTGACCAACCCAATTGAATTTCCTGCCGGTGGTTGGATTCGGTTCCGTTTGTTGCAAAACTACACTGGCGATTCGCTCCATCAATTGGGTCGGTTTAGAATTTCATTGGCCACCGCGACCCAGGACACCGGTCTTAGTGTTTCCGAGGAATTGCTTGCCCAATTGGTGAACAGTCCCCAAACGTATGTTGCGGAAACAAAAGAGCGATTGTTGGCGGCGTATCGTCTGGGCGATTCCAAGCGAATTACTTTGGAACGTCAACTAGCACAAGCCCGTGAACCGGTGATGTTGGATGAGGGCATTGTGCAACGGAGACAGGTTTTGGATCGAGCCCAGTTGCCAGTGCCTGAAGATCGTAGGTTGGAACAATTACAGGCTGACTTTCAGTACAGCAAACAGCAGTTAGAAAATTTGCGTCTGACCGTGGCGCAAGACTTAACGTGGGCATTGCTAAATAGCCCTTCCTTCTTGTTCAATCGTTGATGTTCAGGCGATTGTATTGGGTTTAAGACGATTAACACAGTGTCAAGAATGCTTTTAGGAGAATAAGTCTATGTTACGAATTGTGGGACAAGCAGGTAGCGATTTATGTGACTCTGCGGCAGTGACTCGACGTGATGTACTGCGGATAGGTTCGTCCGGCATCTTGGGCCTTTCGCTTCCGATGTTGTTAAATCGATCGGCACAAGCTTCGTTGCCTCGGTTGGACAAACCAGGTTGGGGGAAAGCCAAAAGCATTATCATGGTTTACCTGCAAGGAGGCCCCAGTCACATCGACTTGTGGGATCCAAAGGAAAATGTGCCAGACAATGTTAAGAGTGTTTTCTCGCCAATTTCGACAAAGATTCCCGGGGTGAAGTTTACCGAGAATTTACCCCGTTTGTCGCAGATGAACGACCGATATACGTTGATTCGTTCGATGAGTTACACGCCCAATGGTTTGTTCAATCATACCGCGGCAATCTACCAAATGATGACCGGCTATACCACTGACAAGGTTAGCCCTTCGGGACAGTTAGAACCGCCTTCGCCAAAAGATTTTCCGAATTTCGGTTCGCATATTGTGAAGTTCAAACCAGCTGATGTTCCGATGCTTCCATTTGTAATGTTGCCTCGCCCATTGCAGGAGAGTAACGTGGTCGGGAAAGGCGGAACTGCTGGCTTTTTGGGCAAAGCGTATGACCCGTATACGTTGTATCCAGCCGGCGATGACATGGACATGGACAAGATGTCCCGCATCAAGATCGATGACTTGAAGTTGCCACCCGAAGTTTTTTCAGTTCGCTTACAGCGTCGTGCTAGATTGCGTGACTTGGTCAATCAGCAAATGCCAGCTATCGAAAAGGCTGTCGAATCTTACAAGCTGGATGAACAATATCAACAGGCTCTAAGTTTGGTGGTTTCTGGAAAAGCACGCGCGGCTTTCGAACTGGGCAGCGAACCCGATGCGCTGCGAGATCAATACGGTCGCAATACGTTTGGACAGAGTCTGCTTTTGGCTCGTCGCTTGGTCGAGGCGGGAACACGAGTGGTCGAAGTGATTTGGCCGAAGGTTGCGAATTCCGACAACCATAGTTGGGATCAACATGTGGGACTGGAACGGCGAATGAAAGAACAGTCGGCTCCGATGTTCGACAATGGGTTGGCTGGGCTGTTGGAAGATCTGGAGCAACGTGGCATGCTGGAAGAAACCATGGTTGTGGCGATTGGCGAATTTGGTCGTTCGCCTCAACGTGGTGTTAGCACTTCGGGAAACAGTAACGATGCAGGCGGTCGGGATCACTGGCCTTATTGCTACACCGGTCTGATTGCGGGCGCTGGTACCAAGCGAGGTTATGTGCACGGAAAATCGGACAAGACGGCTTCGGCTCCGTTGGAAGATCCCGTTCACCCAAGTGAATTGTTGGCGACGATCTACCACGCTTTTGGGATCGAACCTGAAACAATGGTGATGAACCATTTGAACCAGCCAAGGGAATTGGTCAAAGCCCATGCCGTGACTCAGCTTTTTCAATAGATGACATGGGGTATCTAGGATTTCTTTGGCAGCAACTAACGTAATGCGACGATAGCAGCACGTTGAAAAAAGTAGCGGTGCTTCGCAAGTAGTGCCCGCTGACTGAGTGCACATTCACGAACCATCCATGCTGTGCGATTTCAAATGTGATTGCCCTAGCTCTGGGGTAGTGATTGAAAAGTACTAGGCGGGCGACGTTATTTAGGAATCGCGTTTGCTAGTCTTTTCGGGCTTTGAATTTCCCTAATTTTAGGTGTTCTCCGATGGCCTATTTAATCGTTCTTCGCTTGATCATGTTGTGTTATTGTCTGGGGGCAGTATTTCAGGATACGGGTGATTTTCGGATTCGGTCTGATCACCAAGACGGTCAGTATCAAACGAATGAAACGGTCGATTGGAAGTTGCAGTGGCATGCCGATTCCCAATCACCCAAGCAAGTGCAGTACCAAGTTCTAGCCGGTGGGTTTGATGCGGTTTCCTCAGGCTCGATAGATCTTGTGGGTAATGTTGCACACGTGCAGGCGAAGTGAGAAACCCCCGGACTTCTGGTACTGCAGGTTCAATACAACGACCAAGCGGGTGAAGAGAAGACGGTTTTGGGTGCTGCCGCCTATGCTGTTGATCAGATTGCACCCTCGATGGAAGTGCCAGCAGATTTTCATGATTTTTGGAATCAGAAAATTGCGGAAATGCACGCGATTGGGATGAATCCAGTCCTTACTCTCGTTGATATTGGCGACGATCAAATCGACTACTATCAAGTAACGATGGACAATATCAAGGGTTCAAAGATTTATGGTCAATTGGCTAAACCTAAAGGGAAATCGAATCTGCCAGCGATGCTGCAAGTTCAATGGGCGGGCGTTTATCCTCTGGAAACTGATTGGGTACGTTGGCAGGCAAGGAATGGTTGGTTGGCGATGAACATTAGTGCTCATGATTTGCCAATCGATCGTCCGTTGGAATTTTATCAACAACAGTCCCAAGGACCGTTGAAAGATTATCCTGGCATCGGTGCTGATGATCAAGACAAAAGCTATTTCCTGAGAATGTTTTTGTCTTGCTATCGATCCGTTGATTTCTTGGTCGAGCATAAAGACTGGAACGGCAAGGCATTAGTGGTGCATGGAGGCAGTCAGGGTGGTTATCAAGCAATCGTGACCGGTGGCATGCACCGCTCGGTGACTGCTGTAGCGGCCAATGTACCTTGCTGGATGCGATCATACGGGCAGCGTCGTACATCGTTCTTCGGGGTGGCCAGCATGGTCGTCTAGGACTTGGTCCGGCAAGGACGAGCAGAAGTTGTGAGAAGTTTCCAGGTACTTTGATGCGATGAACTTTGCAACCAGTATCAAGCGTCCTACCCTTGTGGGCGTTGGTTTGATTGACACCGTTTGCCCTGCCGAGGGTGTGTTGGCCACCTTCAGCCGAATTCCGGCAAAAAAGGAATTAATTTTGATGCCCTACTCTGGTCATGGCGGTCCGCATGATCAATATCAAAAAGCGTTTGAGACATTCTTAGAACAACACAAGAACTAAGCGAGATGATCTGCGTCAGTGGTTCAAGCTGTCAGGCTTAAGGCGACCGGATTCTAGTAAACTGCTGTCACCGGACGCGAATTCTGTGGGATGTTTGCTGGTCGAATTTTTCCAGTACATCCTACCGGGAATTGATGTACATCCTATCGGGAATTGATCTACATCCTATCGGTAATGCCAGTACATCCTACCGGGAATTGATGTGCGATGCTGACGTCCGATTTAAGTCCGCCAGTGGTCAGGGAAACAAGCGTGAAACTTGTCAATTCTGCTCGTTGGGTCGGGTTTCCTTTTCTTTTCGCTTTCGGAAAAAGCGACGTAAGGTGACCGATGCTACCGAGGCGATGATGGGCAGGATCATGTATTGAAAACGAATCGATCCCCAGAAGAAAAAGCAAGTTACGGTCAACGACAGTACGATCGAAAGAATCAAAGGGCGATCATTTCTTGCGCTATTCAGTCCGACGAAAAACAGAAATAGAGTCACTGAATTAAATGCGATCAATAGATATTTGATCCCGATTGGCGCTTGGTCTGCGGAAAAGTACGTGCTGGGCGACCATAATCTGACGATTTTCATGCCGAAGTGAATCGCTTTGTCCCAGTGGTTGGTATTTCCCAGACTTTCCCAGCCTGCCTTCCACTTCAAGTTGGAACTTAGGATCTCACGATTCTTCGGGGCCTCAGCATCTAAGCTGGTTTGGTAAGAATCTGGCAAAGGCTGTGAAGTCCACATGCCTTTGGATGTGGCAATGGTTTGCGGAGCATGTGCTCCCCAAAATACCTCGCCCGATCCCGTCGTAATCGGAACCAATTGATCGAAAGTGGAATAATTCCGTAGCGTCCAAGAACCAATCGGAAGTAGTGCACTTAAAAGGAAGACCAAACTGAATGCTAACTGTGTACGGCGTTGGTTGGGTGGGCTTAAGATCAAACTCACCAGTGGCAGGCACACCAACAAAGGCATCAATAAGGGTTTGGCTAATTGCGAAAGTCCAAATAGCAGACCGCTGGTGATGACCCAAATTCCATGTTTCTTAAATCTAGCACTTACCGCTCGGTCACGGTCGCCGAAATTTGGCCAGCACCACACAGAGAAGCCAAGAAGAACCGCTGCAAGATTTTCCTGCATTAAGACCGATTGGTGTAGCCACCAATAAGAATTTACCATCACTAAAATTGCCGCAATATAAACTAGCCAAGTTCGTTTGCTTACCTTTCTTACGAGTAAAC
>JBDNHU010000189.1:0-10309 GCA_041688615.1 Mariniblastus sp.
ACTTTGGCGGTACCGTGGACTGGATTTTCATCGTCTTTCAAATCTTGGTTCCCAAACCAGAGTGGAAGCAAACTTCCGTCACTTCGTTGGTAACGTCCCACATAGCGAATCGCCTTGCCCAAGCTACGGTCGATCCGACGTTGTAATTCAATTCCCAGGTGGTCATACCAAGCCACCATCGCACGAAGTGCATGGGCGGTCAGGTCAACACCGCTTCGATCGAACGGCAGTTTCCCCCAGCCTCGGCAAAACGTGGGCCAGCCCCCATCACGATTTTGCAGATCCAATAGCCAGACGATTCCGGCCGCTGCTTTACGATCGATTTCGGTCGACGATGGTTGCAGTCGTTTTTCAGATGCCAACCGCCTGGCAAGCGTTAATGCTAAAAGCGCGCCTGGAGTGTCGTCGGCATCGGGCACACTTCCGGTCAAAGGGGTCCAACCCCAGCCACCGGGTGCTGCTCCCGTGAATGGATGCGGTTGATCATATTGGCACGCCATCAACCAGTCCCAAAGTTCCTGGTCCAACGATTGGATCGCTGTTTTGCTTTGCTCGCTGGGTGCGGCGTCAATTGCGTTAATGGAAAGTGTCGTCACCCAAGTCGCCAGATTGGTATCAATGGGCCAGCTGCCGTTGGGCAAGACGTTCTGAACTAAAAAGCGAATGGCGTTCTGGGTTACCGGATGATCTGCTCGGTTGGTGGCCGCAAGACTCATTGAAACGAAACTGGTCAGAGGTGCCGCTTCCAAATAGCCACCACTCGCCGGCTGCATTCGTAGCAGCACATTCATGGTCGGTTGCACCGCCGCCTGTCGTAACCAACGTAGCGGGTAGATCGGCGGTTGATTAAAGAATTTGGCCTGCCCTATCGCCACCAGTGCCGGCACCGCATAGCTAACCACGGGCATTTGCACGAAACGATAAAAACGCTGAGGCACCCAAGCGGCTTCAAACGGTAACGCAGAGACTTCTTTCCAGTCGACGATTCCAGCCAATGCCGCATTGGTCAAAATGGGAATGACGAACGTCTTATCAGTCCCGTAGCGTTTGCGAAGCGCTGGGATTCCGCCCCAAGCGGCGATGATCGACTTCGCTTTCTGAATCGCAGCATCGATTCGTCGCAAAGTTTCTGGCGTTACTTGCAATTCGCCAGTTGGATTTTGACCTTCGGAATCGGACGCCTTCTTTGGGGAAACCCCGGTGGCTGCAGGACCGCTGTCTGCCACCGGTGTCGGGGCGTTGGGGTCTTGGCAAGATTGGCCGTCATCTTCGCAAGATGGCAGGCCGCTGACCAAATGCAAAGCAGCCCAACCCAGGTAAGTTGTGGCGATATTCGAATAGCTTTTATCGGTGTCACCCCAGCCGCCATCTTCGTTTTGAACCGAAAGAAGAAAGTTGGCACCTTGCAGAATCAACGATCGAATTTCAAGCCTTGAGAAGCTTGACCCGGCGGGAAAGTTCTTAAAGTACAGCGTCAACGCGCTTACCGCCGTCGCTGTCGATAATGCGCTGGTGGACAATTCCCCAACCCAATGACCTTGCGGGCCACGCTGTTCCAAAAGCTGCTGGGTACATTGTTGGTGCGAGGCAACAATTCGATCGATCAAAACATTGGACTCCCGTTGGATCTGGCTAACCGATTCATTTTTTCAGGTCATGATTGGGTTCATGTCCGTTGACACGGGTGAACACCGTTCAACGGATGCCAGTATGCCGTTCAACCGCGGTTAGGGTTTAGGACGGACACTCTTGACGCGTGATTGCGAACTTGGCATCCCAAGATATTAACGTTCGGGACTGACAAACGTTACCGTGACAGCGGTTCCACCGGTAGGCCTATTGCAGATTTGTATTTCCCCGTCATGCCATTGCACAACCGATTTGCAGATACTTAATCCCAGCCCGTTTCCGCGCCGGTCGGTCCGTTGCCGTGAGGGTTCTATTTGGTAAAATCGTTCGAAGACTCGACACAATAGTTCTTTGGGGATGCCTGAACCCGAGTCCAACACACTGAGAGCGATTTGGTTGTGGCTTTGGGTTAGCACAATGTCAACCGCTCCGCCGCGAGGTGTAAATTTTAGCGAATTATCCAACAGGTTGTTAACCACCTGATGCAGTTTTAAACTGTCGCCCGCGATGACGATATTCGCTTGCAAGTTGGTCTTTAAGGAAATGCCTTCTTCTTCGGCAATGCCGCGAAAAAAATCCACGCTCTGTTGCACCACTTCGGACAAACAAACCGGCGACTTCTGCCTGTCCACGCCGGAGATGTCTGTTTCAGCCAGTTGCAGCAATTGGTTGACTAGGTGGCGTAGATGTTCACATTGTTCGCTTACGGTTTCCAATTCTTCGCGGTACTCTTGATTGGTTCTTTCTTTGTCCAAAGTTACTTCGACACTGGTTTGAATCGCCGTCAGGGGCGAACGTAATTCGTGAGCAGCGTTAGCAATGAATTCACGATGTATTCGCAAATAGTTTGAAATTTGATCCACAAAGGAATTGATTTCCGTCGAGATTTGATCCAATTCGTCGCCCGTACCCCGAATGGCCAATCGAGTTTTCAGATTTTCAGGATCTAAAGACCGAGTCGTTTCGATAATCTCACGAACCGGTTGGGTCGCATTTCTTGCCAGGACAAAGCCGCCGATTGGCGCTACGAAAATTAGAACCGCTCCGATCGCGAAAACAATTTTGGAGAGGTTCCAAACATCGTTTTCAATAAAGCTAAGCGGTGTACCAAATGTGATTTGGAAATCAATTTGGTCAGATGGATGTACCGTATGCTCGACCCAAAGAAAGTCGGAAGACCTCTGGAAGAAAAACTTGTCTTCACCGTTGGTTTGCCTGTTGGTTTGCCTGTTGGTTTGACCGTTAGTTTGCCTGCTGGACAGTGCTTTGGCGTCGGGGAATGCTGTGCTGGTCCAAATCGCCTGGCCGTTTGCGTCTTGCAAACGAGCGAACCAACCGTGGCGTTGGTGTCCAGCGATCTTCCGTTGAAATTCGGCCTTGATGGCTTCGGTGTCAGGCGATAATTCGATGACGGCCATTTCCAGTTCCGTCGCTTCTTCTCGCAGCAAGACTTTGGTTTCTGTTTCCAAAGTCCATCGCATGCCTTCACGCACCGCCAGCAAGGCAAGCAAAGAAGCCAGCAACAAAACTACCGTGTTCCAGACCGTCAGTCGAAAACGCAGGGTATGAGTGATCGGTTTGGCCATCGGCGAGTGGTTGTGCACGTAAAGTGAATGGGAAAGCAGCAACGACGGAGCAACCGTTTTTGGACGGCCCAAAGATTATGCCTGCCATCGCCGTCATGCATTTGCAATAAAGCATTGTAAATGCAACGCATCTTTTGGAACATTGTAGCAGCAGGCACGCTGCGGCCAGCCGTCCGCCAAGAAAAAACGTGTCTGTTTTGGTCGCCTTCCCTTGGTTGATCCAGACAAGTCCTTATCGATGGGCTTTCGCTGCTTGGTTGCAACGCAAACGGGCGATGGGTTGGAGTTAACGCTGGACTTGTGGGGACTGGGGCTCTTGGAAAATGAGACTTGTGGAAAATGGGGCTCTTGGAAAATGAGACTTGTGGAAAATGAGAGTTTGCGAAGCTGCGACGATTGGATGTCGGTTCTAGTTTGAACTTTGGGTGTTGGAATTGACTTTGTGGATCGAATAACCTCGCCCACGAACCGTTTCGATACACGAATGGCCGGTGTCTTTGTCCAGCTTTCGTCTGAGGCGGGCGATATGAACTTCAATTACGTTGGTGGGACCATCCCATTCAAAGCCCCAAACGTGTTCGCACAGCATTTTTCTGGTCACCACTTGCCCGGCGTGTCGCAACAAGAGTTCCATGATCGAGAATTCGGTTGGCGTGAGTTCAATTTCTTTGTCACCCAAGAGAACTCGATGGATCGAGAGATCTAATTCCACGTTCCCCGACTTCAGAGTTGCCGAAGGTCGCGTGGTGGTGCGGCGGCAAACGGCCTCGATTCGAGCTCGTAGTTCCACAAAAGCAAACGGTTTGACCAGGTAATCGTCGGCACCCAGTTGCAGCCCTTCCACTCGATCGTCGATCGACCCTTTGGCGGTAAGGACTACTACGGGCGTCTGGATGCCTAATTGCCTGAGGGTTCGCAGGACTTCAAGTCCCGACAGTCCGGGCAACATCAGGTCCAATACGATCACGTCGGCTTGCTGATTCTGTGCGTGTTCCAGACCCACGGTGCCGGACATTGCCCATTGAACGAAGAAGCCCGCTTCTTCGAAGCCTTGCACCAGAGACTTTCCGATCGTTCGATCATCTTCAATGACCAAAACCGCCATTTTCTTTAAGTTCGCATCACTTGCCTGAGATTGTGTAGGCATTGGGTGAACCTGTTCTTGCGTGTTTGAAATGGGGCATTGCCAACGTGGGGAGTTTGCCAATTTTTTGGGTATTACGGACTTTCAATTGTACGCATTTGCTTGCCAGTTGACGCAACCAAAATTGCCCCAAGGGCTTACCTTACGACATTGTAAGCAAACAAACCTATTCTCTTAATGTCAATGGTCGATCTAAGATTGAAGTGTCGGGCAGAAGTAATGTCACACTTGAATTCACTGTTCTTGGGTAGATCGAAAGTCACCATGAAAAGCATTTCGGATACCGTTGAAGGTTTGGTTTCTGATAGTTCGGGCGTTGGAACTAGCCAATCTGGATTTATTGACGCAAAGCAAATCGATCATGCGGTGAAACACGCGGCCCATTTATTGCCCTCGCAGGGCCCAATTACGGCATTTGTTCACCACAACACGTTGCATGCGCTGGAGGACCTAAAATTTGGCGAGGCGGTCAAAAAAGGGGCGAAACTATTTGGGTGTCACCCGTATCTGACTGAAGCCCAGTATCGCGAGAAACTTTCGGTCGGACGGATTCGGTCGGAAGACCTTGAAGCGGTGTTGTTTGACCATCTTGGCGCCCATGCCGATGTCTTGCTAGGCGTCTTGGGCACTCGTTTGACCCTTCAGAAGACCATCTTAGAGTATCCACTTCATGATGGTCCCGAGGTAGATTTGCGTTGGGTGATTGCCGATTCGAATGCCTTATTCACGTTTCGCGCTGACACTCCAGAGTCGTGCCGCAAGAAGTTTATCTCGGAAACTCGCCAGTGGGTCATGCGGGATTTTCCAAAGGACGCTCAGCAAAGTGGCCAACAAACAGACAAGGCTCAGCGTTTATCTTCCGAAATACAGACGGCTGTTCAGCAAACCATGACGCTGTTTCCAGGGCGGATAGAATCTTGGAGCGATCGGACATGGAAAGCGTTTGGCTTGCATTTGCAATGGCGAATCTGTGAAGTAGGTGTTTCGTTTTGCAGTGGAAAGCCAGTCCAAGACTGGGTTCCCTATCGTCGTGTGCGCGACCTGCTTCTGCAACTCACCGGTGAAGACAGTGACGAACTGGTGCATCCTTTGTTGATCCAGTTCTCTGCCATGTTTTTAGACCAGGGCTTTAGCCATTGGGAGTTGCCCAATCGTGATTTGGGTTTCTTCGAATCCTTTTTGGAGATGTTTGCTCAGAAGTCGTTCCTAGGCGATCCCTGGAGACGCGGACTGTCGCAACACTTGATGCGATTGCGAGGTCAAAACGTGACAGCGATGGAGTGCATCCAGCAATCGTTGCAGTCTTTCGGAGTATCTGCCGATGAAGTCGATTCATTTATCGAACAAAAGTTGCTGGCCTTGCGCGGCTTTGCCGGCATGATCTGGCAGTTGGAGGATCAGGGTAATCGCGTATTAAAGCCAATGCCCAAAGGAAGTTTGCTTGGTTTCTTGGCGGTGCGTTTGTTGTTGGAACAATATGCCGTCAGTTTCTTGGCCAAACGCGAATTAAATTATGCGGAGAAGCTTGCGGGTTTACGTTCGTTTTGTCTGCTTGAAATCGGTCGCACCGAAAAACCCAGTTCATTCGCAGAACGTAATGCGTTTCGAGTGTTTGAGATTTCGCAAATCTTGGGGTGGAGCCCCAAGTTGATGGGACGTTTGTCACAAGGTCAGTGGCAAGTTCTAGTTAAGGAAATCAATGCCTTTTGCGGGGTTCGACGGCGACAAATTTATCACTTGGCGTTTGAACGGAAGTACCGTGGGCAGGCCCTGGATGCGATCGCTTTGCACAGCAAGCGATTAAACCAGTTACGGGCAAAGTCCGAAAGCAGTGTCGCTTCGGAGAAGAATTTGAAGGGATTAGCCGGCAGTAAAAAACAAGATGGGCAGTCGGAGGCGGTTGCTGGTAAGTCCACGTCGACTTTCCAAATTATCTGTTGCATTGACGATCGCGAAGAATCGTTCCGTCGATACTTGGAAGAAATTGATCCCAGTTGTGAGACCTATGGGGCTGCTGGCTTCTTCGCGGTTGTGATGTATTTTCGTGGCGCTTCGGATGCTTTCTACTCTCCGCTTTGTCCGGCTGTTGTTACCCCAACGCACTATGTTCGGGAAACCGCAGGCACGCCGTTCCAAAAAACTGCGACTCGGCGAAGTCGCCAGCGACGTGCGATTGGTACGGTGACCCAGAAAGTTCATGTGGGCAGTCGAACGTTTGCAGGTGGCTGGTTTGGAACGGTTGCGTTGGGAACTTTGGCGACATTTCCATTGGTCGCCCGAGTGTTGTTTCCGCGTGCGACTGCGAAACTTCGCGACTACTTTGGTGGTTTCGTCAGCCCGCCCGAAGTTACTCAAGTTGAATACGAACGCACCGTAGATCCACCGTCGGATGCGGAAGATCATTTAGGTTATTCCGTTTCTGAAATGGCCGGCATCGTTCAGCGTCTGCTAGAAGATATTAGTTTGACCAAGCGACTCTCGCGGTTAGTCATTCTATGCGGCCATGGTAGTTCCAGTTTGAACAACCCTCATGAATCCGCGTACAACTGTGGTGCGTGCGCCGGTGGGCGTGGCGGTCCGAACGCCCGAGTGTTTTCAAGAATGGCAAACGATCCCAGGGTGCGACGCGAATTAGCAACACGAGGGATTGTGATTCCTGATGACACCGTATTTGTTGGCGGTTATCACAACACCTGCGACGATAATGTCACATTCTACGAACTGGAATTGTTGCCCACCACTCATCGCAAAGATTTTCAGCATGCGTGGGATGTGATTCACCAGGCTCGTTGCGAAAACGCCTTGGAACGTTGTCGTCGATTCAATTCCGCTTCGCTGACAATGACGCCGGTGGAGGCGTTGCAGCATGTCGAAGCCCGCAGTGAAGACTTGTCACAGGCTAGACCAGAATACAATCATGCGACCAATGCATTGTGTTTTGTGGGTCGGCGTCAATGGTCACGCGGGTTGTACTTGGATCGTCGATCCTTCTTGCAAACTTATGATCCCACCAAAGATGATGAAGTTGGAACCATTCTGAATCGAATTCTTCAGGCCGTGATCCCGGTTTGTGCCGGTATCAACTTGGAGTACTACTTTTCGTGCGTGGACCATGTTGGTTACGGGGCTGGTAATAAGTTGCCACACAATATTGTGTCATTGTTGGGCGTAATGGACGGTGCGGCCAGCGATCTGCGACCGGGTCTGTATCGACAAATGACCGAAATTCACGAACCCATGCGCATCCTGTTTGTGATCGAAACCAAGCCGGAAATCATGCAACGAGTGATCGATCAAAATCCAGGGATCGCACTGTTGGTCAAGGGGCAATGGGTGCAGTTGGCTGTATTTAATCAGGAAGAAGCGACCGTCAAGTTGTACCAGGATGGCGAATTTTTGCCCTACGAACTTCAGTCAGACTACTTGGACGTTGCGTCTTCATCGTCTGATTGGTATCGCGGTTGGCGAGACCATTTGAAGTTTGCCAGTATCGGGAAGAACTTTGCAGATTTTGAAAAGTATGCAGGCAACACTCGCGACCGAAGGGACTTTTAGTTACCGATGACCGAAGAACTATTTTTTCACATTTGTGGTGTGGTTGTGGTGGCTAGTCCATTGCTATTGATTGCCATACTTGGAATTCCCCCGTTGATTGGACGTCCGCTTAGCGAAGGCACCATAAATCGCTTTACCTATGCGGCCGTAAATTTTGGCTTGCTGGCTGCGTCACTAATTTTAATTGGAATGCTGGTCACGGGTAGGCGCCATGTGCCAATTGAACTGGGGCATTGGATTGAGTTGGAAGAGTTGCATTTTCACTTTCACTTGAAATTTGTATTTGACCGGTTAAGTGTCCCGTTTGTGATTTTGACGTTTCTACTGTGCGGAACCATTGGGGCGTTCACCAGTCGATACTTGCATCGCGAATCGGGTTACTCTCGATTCTACATTGCCTACGCACTGTTCATGTTTGGCATGATCGCGGCAACGTTGGCAGGTACGATCGAAGTCCTGTTTTTTGGTTGGGAATTGGTCGGGTTGTCTTCGGCCTTGTTGATCGCGTTTTTTCACGAACGCCGAAGTCCCGTCCAAAACGGTTTGCGGGCTTGGTGCATTTATCGTATTGCAGATGCAGCGTTTTTGATTGCTGCGATTTGGATGCACCACTTGGCTGGTGAAGGAGATTTTGACGTCCTGATGGGGCGTGGAGCGTGGCCCGATGGTAAAGCGACGATTGCGATTGCCCAGGCGATTCCGGTGGGTTTGCTGCTGATTATTGCCGCCGCGGGTAAGTCGGCGTTGGTTCCGTTTTCGGGTTGGTTGCCGCGAGCGATGGAGGGTCCAACAAGTTCAAGTGCGATTTTCTACGGAGCGTTGTCGGTTCATTTGGGTGCATTTTTACTGCTGAGAATTAGTCCGCTGTTGGAACTTAGCTTGTGGTTGTCTGGCACGGTTGTTGTGCTGGGGTTGGCCACTGCATTGTTTGCGTCGTTTGCTGGACGAGTGCAAGCGGATGTGAAAACCGCTTTGGCATTCGCTTCCTTGACTCAGGTCGGCATCATCGTGGCTGAAATCGGTTTAGGATTTCGATACATCGCCCTGATTCACATCTTGGGACACGCCGCGGTTCGGACACTGCAATTGTTACGAGCCCCAACGTTGTTGCATGATTACAAGGTGCTGGAAGATGCGATCGGTGGACATATGCACGAATCTCCTTCGGCAATTAGTCGAGTCATTCCCGAGCGATGGAAGCGAAGGTGGTACTTGTTCTTTCTGGAGCGAGGTTACCTGGATTCGATTTTAGATCAGGTGTTTGTGCGACCGTTCGTAGTAAGTTTTAAGGCATTTGACCGTTGGGAACGTCGCTTCACCGATTTTCTTTCGGGCGATAAACTGGAAGAAACAGAAGAAGTTCAAACTCGCAGTGAAGTCGTTGAGGAACTGAAATACTAACATGACAGAACTACAATTACCTTGGCTTGAAATGGCCTTAGTTTTACCGCTGCTAGGAGCATTGTTGGCTGCTTTTTCACGAAGTGCCGACAAGACTCGTTTGATCGCGATCGTTTCCTCTGGTCTGTCGCTACTGTTTTCGCTGGGCGCTTGGCAAGATTTTAGTTCGATGTCTGTCTTTGAGGCACACGATCATTGGGACATCATCACTTCTTGGCTGGGGCCAGACGCCCTTGTGATTGACGAATTGAATGCCCCGTTGTTGCCGCTGGTTTCGCTGATGTTCTTTTTGACATCCTTATCCACCCTGAAGACAAAGGTGAAACGATTCCCATTCGCGTTAAATTTGGTGCTTGAATTTCTGGTGTTGGCTACCTTAGCTTGTCGCCAGCCTTGGGGAATCATTCTACTCATTGCGTTGCAATGTATCCCGGTCTATTTGGAATTGGTGCAGCGTGGCAAATCGACCCGAATTTTTGTGATTCATATGGGACTGTCGACTGTGATGTTGGCGGCCGGTTGGGCGATGATCGATGCCGAAGGTGTGCGAGAAAGTCATTCGGCGTTTGCCATTGGCTTGATCACCGTGGCAGTCTTGATTCGCAGTGGATGCGTTCCGGTTCACTGTTGGCTCACCGACCTGTTTGAGAAAGCCACCCTGGGAACGGCGATGTTGTATGTAACGCCAATGATTGGTGCGTACGCAGCGGTGCGAATGGTCTTGCCGGTAGCACCCGATTGGGCCTTGCGAGTGATCGCCTTGGTTTCGCTGTTTACTTCGGTTTACGCGGCGGGTATGGCGTTGGTTCAGACTGAAACGCGGCGATTTTTTTGCTACCTACTTTTAAGCAACATGTCACTGGTCCTGGTCGGTCTGGAAATTGTCAGTGCGATTGGACTGACGGGTGCTCTTTGTGCTTGGCTTAGCGTGGGTCTAACGCTGACAGGTTTTGGTTTGACATTGCGGGCTATTGAATCGCGGCAAGGGCGATTG
>JBDNHU010000190.1:0-5918 GCA_041688615.1 Mariniblastus sp.
CTTAAAGCCGATACGATCGTGCAGCACCTCAGCCGCCGAATAGTCGGGAACCAACCGTCGCAAGCCTTCCATAAGTTCTTTGCGAACACTGCCTTGAACCGCCTGAAGCTCAGCTTGCAATCGGACAATTTCAGGTGGTTTCCCCAACTGGCACTCGACCATTTAATGGGTAATATGTAAGCGAATCAACGGACCTTGCAATCGATTCGCATCGGCCGAAATCAACTGACTAAGATCCGCAAGGTCGCCACCTTCCCAATTTGCGTCGTGAATGTTGAAACGCCATCGACCACCCGAAAACTCCCCAGCTGCGGTCCCCGTTAAGCGAATTCCATGGCTTTGACGAAAAACGTCAGGAAACCCGTCCAACTGAATCCAACTGGAGTTGATCGGTTGGTTGTTACAAGTCGCCAACTCCCAAGCCGTCGAGTAACCGCCGCTACCCAAGGTTGTGGGGGAGGATGAAGTGGGCTTAAGTCGATTCAACCACAGTGAAATTGGAACGCCGGTAGCCTCTGGCAGCGACATCAATGATGTTATTCGATTCGGCGATTGCAATAACGCCATCATCGAAATCCCTGCTTGATCGCTCACCCCCGTAGCCTGGCCCAAGCCATTAGGTGCATCTATCTGCAATGATGCAGATTCTCTTGAACCTTCCGCGGCTGATTCCGAAACACCCTGCCCTGTCAGATAGACATTGGACAACGCCAATGCCAAAGGCGAGTCAACGTTCGACGGAAATTCCGCTGAAGCAAAATTGCCCTTAATCACATCAAGACTTTTGATTGTGATCTCTGGCAAAGTAGACAGTGAATTTTGACGCAAGAATGATTCATGAAGTGCCTGTCCTAGTTCGGCTAAAGCAGATTCACGAACCCTTAGATGGTTGATCGCCCACAAAGGCTTAGCACCCAAACTTAGCGGTTGCTTGATTCGAATTTGATCTGCTGAGGCCAAAATCCCATACTCGGGGTGAGTCAGTCGCACATTGGACAACAGCGACCATTCGGGGTCTTGAGTACTGACGTGGCCTACTTCGACCGGCAAACCCAATTGCAATTTCAATTGGCTGGCCACCATTGTGGGCGTGGGGCGATTAACAATGCGCAAACCTGCCCAAACCGTTGGCAAAATGCATAGCAGCGTGAAGAACAGTCGGCAGATCCATCTGCGATTTCGATCACTCATCAACCATCGTCCTTGATGTTGACTTGAAACTAAAAACTAAAAACTAACCAACCACTACCCTATTAAAATTCAACACCAGTCCTTGGAGTAAAGGGCTTTATCGCGTGGCCCCTTGTTTTAACATCGCGTCCCAACGTTGCTTCATTTCCGCAACACTGTCACCACCCAGTTTTTCGAGCAAGGCGTTGGCCAATTCAAACGCAACCACCGCTTCCAAAATAATGGCCGCTGCCGGAACCGCGCAAACATCGCTTCGTTCATAGTTCGCCGCCTGGGCCTGTTTGGTATCCAAATTGATTGATTCCAGACCTTTTCGCAACGTGCTGATTGGCTTCTTGGCTGCCCTAATGATTAACGGTTGACCGTTGGTCATTCCACCTTCCAATCCGCCTGCATTATTGGTCGGACGAGTGTACCCCAAGGACGGCCATTGCGACTGCGAGGGATCGAATCTGATCGGATCGTGAACCTGCGATCCCGGCACACGAGCCGCCTGAAAGCCCATCCCAATTTCGACACCTTTGACCGCTTGAATTGCCATTACTGCCTGCGCTAATCGACCGTCCAAACGACGATCCCACTGGGCATGCGTCCCTAAACCAATTGGCAGGCCGGTCACTTTGACTTCCATGACACCGCCCAAGGTATCGCATGCCTCGGCCGTTTGGTCGATGTACGCTTGGGCTTGAGCATCAAGGTCCACCGTCGGCATATAAACAATACTTTGGGCGCGCGCGTCCGCTATCTGCCCAACGGACAGACCCTCGGCCGACGCCTTCAACTTGCCCAATTCGGTGACGTATCCAATACACTGGATTCCAAAGACGCCTAACAACTGCTTTGCCAATGAACCAACAGCGACGCGAACTGCTGTCTCACGCGCACTTGCCCGTTCCAACACTCCTCGAACACTTCCCAAATACTTGATCGCTCCGGCCAGATCGGCATGCCCCGGACGCGGGCGTTCCAATTCCTTCAAGCGTTCAATTTTGTAATCCGCGTTCTTGATTTGAATTCCGATCGGTGAACCTAAGGTCAGCCCCTGCCAAGTCCCGGCCATCAGGTCGATTGTGTCCGTTTCTAGCTTCTGACGACCTCCACGCCCATAACCGCCTTGCCGCAGTCGCAAGTCGTGGTTTACCGCAGCGACATCGATTTCCAAACCTGCTGGGAATCCATCAATAATGGCCAACAAAGCCTTGCCATGCGATTCACCAGCGGTCAAATAACGGAGCATCAATCGAACAACTTTCCACGGGAACACACAATGTCTGGGCCCACATCGTGAGCATAAACCGATGTCCAGAGTACAAAAACCAGGGAAATGACGGCCTAAAAGTGCACAGGCAGCGACCCGATTATTCTAAGTCCAGTTGCGTTTATTCGGTAGTCTGATTCTGATAGCAATCGAAGTTGCTAGAATTTGGACTTCCCAGGAAGTTGCCCTGCCTGAGAAACGAATTGCCGCTGGAATTTCTGGGCGATCGGGTCACCGCAAGTTTTTAATGTCGGGAAGTTTTTATTGTCGGGCTAGATTCTGCCGTGATATCGCTGCGACAGCACCACTGCCACAACAATATTGCGGCGGGCTGTTCTGCCTTCCCATTTTTGTCGAACTTTCGAAACCATTCCACCTGCGACCTAGGAGCCCGAATTGTCTTGGATCAAGCAACAATGGTTTCTGCTAGCACTGGCAGTGATCGTTCTCATTGGATTTTCGTGTTGCCAATCCTTGGCATTCTTGGCTAATTACCAAACGCTGCGTTCGTGCATTGTGATCTGCGTCCTGTTCTTGATGGCGTTGCCGCTCCAGTTGAGCGCGTTCATTAAGACGATTCGCCGTCCCACTGCGGCTTTGCTTGCCTGCCTGATTAACCTGGGCGTCGGGCCGCTTGCTGCTTGGCCGCTTCTATCATTGCTGGGGCCTGAATTGGGCGGCGGACTTGCGATTGCTCTGGCAATGCCTTGCACGTTGGCCTCGGCGGCGGTTTGGACCAGGCGTGCCGGTGGCAATGACATCGTTGCCTTGATGGTGACCGTGATCACCAATCTCTCGTGCGTGGTGGTAACACCACTGTGGCTGTGGATATTGACGAGTCAACAGACAAACAGTTTTTCACTGCCCGAACAGATCCAGAAGCTTAGCTTGCTGGTCCTGTTTCCGATCATTTTGGCTCAAATTGTCCGAAGTTGGTCGGTCGTAGGCGAGTGGGCTACTTTGAACAAACCCAGACTCAGTTTCGCAGCACAGGTGGGCCTGTTGTACATCGTGTTGCTTGGCACCATTGGATCGGCTGCCAGCTGGGAACAAGGCGGCTCCTCGAGCGTCGGCCAATGGGCAATTCTGCTTTTCGCGATTGCCGGCATTCACCTGGGCCTGTTCTTTCTAGGCTTTGCGATCGCCAGTTGGATTGGATTGACAACCCAAGATCAACGAGCGGTTGCGATTAGTGGCAGCCAAAAAACGCTGATGATCGGAGCCGAAGTGGGGCTTTCACTAGGGCTGAGCGTTCTGCCGCTACTGATTTACCACCTGTTTCAACTGTTTATTGATACCCTTCTGGCGGACTGGATGCGGCGCAAGTTCGACGGATCTTAGGCTATAGCCAAGGTAGCAAGCACTGCCCCTCTGGCTGCAAAGGAAGGCCTGATTTGGGTTGAATCTGGGTACGATTGAGCTTTTTTCCATTTTTCGATATGATTTCGGCGATGATTTGGACTAGCACAAGCGTCCAAATGTGTGCCTGACTTCATGGGTGTCGGATTACCGTGTCTCCCTGATTGCCATGTCAGCCCCATAATTTCTGCTTGTTTTGTTGAACATGTTTTTATGAAACGCATCATGTTCCAGCCTTTAAGAAAATTCGCATGGATCGACCGGAATGAAATTTCCCGTAGGGCTGCGCGTACCCATGGCCGATTGACAAATAACCGTCGGACAAATTGCGGACTTGCTAGTTATAGCGGCGACGATTCCGCCCGCTTTTCAGGTTCACCATCGGAATTGTCGGCGCACAGGACTGCTTTGCCGGCTCTCTCCTCATCGTTGCCCGCGGTATCGTTGCCCGCGGTTGATGCCCATCGATGCCGTAAATTCAGTTGCGACAAACTGGCCCGTTGGCAGGCAGAATTGTAGCTGGGCTCATCCCTTTCTAGACTCGATTATGTGCGGTTCTATCCGTACGCCACCGCCCGCGAATCTGGGCAGCGTGGCCTAAGTAAATTCCAAGGGGTCGAAGTCGAATCCATCCGCTCAAGTTTCCAACTTGAATTCAAGGCCAAGATTTTTGGACCGCATCCTGGGCAACCAAGCGAAATAGGCAACGCAGCACGAAGCGAAATCGTAGGCTCGCTTGATTTGATTTATTAGACTGGATTCTAATTGCCTAGAGAATTTGGCAGACCCTTGAAAACCAACCGTTGCACCCAAACTAAACCAAGCAAAACAATAAAACAATTCGCCGCGAATTTGAACAATCAACCTTCGCTAAGAGTTGGCAAAAATACGAAAGCAAGACTCCCATGAAAGACATGCTAGAAGAAAAACTTAGTCGTTACCGCGAACTGAATATGCAGATGCAAGATCCAGCCGTGCAAGCCGATTCTTACCAAATTTCAAAAATCGCTCGGGAACATGGATCCATCAGCAAGATCGCGTTAAAGTACAAACGATTCAAAGAGGTGCTAGAACAGATCTCGGAACTTCGAGGGATGGAAGAAAGTGAAGACGCAGACGAACGCGAACTGGCCGAAGAAGAGATCCCCGAAATGCTGACGCTACGAGAAAAAATTTGGGAAGAAATCTTAGAACAAACCGTTGGCGGCGAGGATTCTGATCGTGCCCGTTGTGTGATGGAAATCCGAGCCGGTGCTGGTGGAGACGAAGCGGCGTTGTTTGCCGGCGATCTGTATCGGATGTATCGAAAACACGCCGAGAACAAAGGCTGGAAATGCGAAGTTTTAGAACTTAGCCCAAGTGAGGTCGGTGGCTTCAAGGATATCACAATGGCATTTTCTGGCGACGGTGCGTTCCGTGAATTGCAATATGAAAGCGGGGGGCACCGAGTACAACGGGTACCGGAAACCGAAACCAAAGGTCGCATTCATACTTCGGCAGCAACGGTCGCGGTTCTACCCGAACCAGAAGACGTCGAAGTTAATCTGAAGCCCGAAGATTATCGCAAAGATCTGTTCTGCGCATCCGGTCCGGGTGGACAACACGTCAACAAGACCACTTCCGCCGTGCGATTGACTCACTATGAAACAGGGATCGTCGTTTCCATCCAAGACGAAAAAAGTCAGCACAAAAACTTGGCCAAGGCAGAGCGAATTTTGAAGGCTCGGATTTACGAACGAAAATCGCACGAAGAGCAACAAAAGCGAGCTGCCGAACGAAAGACATTGGTCGGATCGGGCGATCGCAGTCAACGAATTCGCACCTATAATTTTCCGGAAAATCGCTGCACGGATCATCGTATCGGTTTCCGCGCAAGTTTGGACACGGTCTTGGCAGGTGATGTCAATGTTCTGACGCAAGCCCTGCTGGAACACGACCGAAATCAGTTGCGAGATACGATGGAAGGCCTTGACAACTAAAAGGGCGATGTTGCTTAGCTTGCGACGACCTGGCCATCACCGCTTGGCCAGATTTTCCGTTGTGGAATTCCAGCCCACATTGGGGTCTGTTTGCGTTGAAGCGATTTCACAGGGAAGCTTTCACTGGGAAG
>JBDNHU010000191.1:0-2318 GCA_041688615.1 Mariniblastus sp.
ATACGAATTTAATCAAGGGGAACGGGGGCGCTCTCGAAGAGAAGCCTCCGAACCAAAGTACCCTCGGGGGCTTCCGCTAACACAGAGCGCCCGCCACTCCCAAGTTATACCTCGAACGGCTGAAAATGATGTCTTGTCGAGATTTTGATATTTTGAGAGAACCTCTGCGGGAGCGGAATTGATTTTTGGCATGAATTCTTAAGGAGTCAAGGATGGCTCGGTTGACGTTTTCCGATGAAGACAAACAGATATTGCGGGCAGAGCGATTTGAGCATCCCCACCCGCGGTGAAAGCCTGATTTTGAGTTGAAGGAGCGACGTTTTTCTGCACGGCCAGGAACGTCAGATATTGCTCGACATCTGCCTTTCCCATCTCACGGGGATGTTGTCAAACTCCCCCATTCTGCTCACGATGATAGCGTAGGAACTTCTCCACCCACCGCACATAGGCTTGCTCGGTGCGATAGGAATAGTGGCTGGTACGCAGCCGCAACCGCAACTGATCCAACAGCTTAGGAGAATTGGTGGCAACCCGATTCATGCCCGTCTCCGCCATGTGCGAAATGACCGAAAACGCTCCATCGCGAATTGACATTCACCGTCCATAGGTGTACGTTCATATGATATGTTACACAGAATGTCAACTCCCATTACGCAGAAGTCGTCTTCTGTCTATCAATTAGTTATCGGGCAAAGGAATACTCACACATGCCAACCACTAAAACATCGACAACAGCCACCAGTGTTCACGCTGCGTTTGAAATCCTGCTCGAAGAAATTGAGGCTGACATTGACGTGGTGCATCAACAGGTGTCACGTGCGCTTGAACGCCGTGACTACGACGACGCCCGTGATGTGCTTGAACGTGTTGCGAAGATTGCATCGTTTCGCGAAAAACTTGATACCCTTCGCCGCGAATGGACACAAATAGCAGGGCCACCCGAAGACGATGATGAAGAAACACAATTACATCGCCGCGATCTCGGACGCCTTCAACGCGGCCAGCGCACACCAGAGATCGAATACTACAAGCCGATTCTGAATAATCATTAGTTATCCGACTAAAATTTTCACGATTGAATCAAACCGATGTCATACACCGCAACTGTCTGCAATATCATGATCGCCTCACCCGGCGACGTGCAAAATGAACGCAACATCGTTCGCGAGGTTGTCCACGAATGGAACGCAACTAACTCTGCATCGCGTAAAGCGGTTCTATTGCCGATTAGCTGGGAAACGCACTCGTCTCCTTTGATGGGTGCTCAACCACAAGCCATAATTAATTGGCAGGTGCTTGAGCAAAGCGATTTACTTATCGCGGTATTCTGGACACGACTCGGAACTCCCACGCCAGAGGCCATTAGTGGAACTGTCGAAGAAATCGAGAAACACATAGCCGCAGGGAAACCGGCAATGATTTACTTTTCTAGCGCCCCTGTCGAAATTGATAGCGTCGATCGCGTTCAATACGACGCACTTACTGCCTTCAAAAATTCGTGCCAATCGAACGGGCTTCACGAAACGTACGAATCTACGTCGCAGTTTCAAAATAAGGTTAGACGGCAATTATCCCAGACGATGAACTCAAATCCCTATTTTACAAATCTATTATCGACCTCATCGTCTTCGACAACGACAAGTGCCGTATTAACCACGGTTCCCAATCTCTCGCGCGAGGCTGCGGAACTCCTCAAAGCCGCCATTGCTTCCGGTGGTGACATCATGGTGCTTGCCTTTCTCGGCGGGTCAGCTGTGCAGGCCGGTGGTCGAAATTTCGTAGAGCCCGGCAATCCTAGATCGCGTGCGATTTGGGAAGGCGCTGTTGACGAATTGGAGCAACAGGGATTTGTACAATCCTCTGACCCAAAACGACAAGTTTTTCGCGTAACTCGAGATGGGTGCGACGCGGCAGACTTGCTTTGACACGCAACAAATTCGGATAACTAATAAAGCTTTGACAACTAATAAGGCTTTGATTTGGCGAGTGCGTACGAATTCCTCTGTAAAAGATTGATGGTTGAGCGGAGTAGGGTTGTGGCGGTACGAGCCAGCCGAGCCGAAGCTCAAGGCATTTGTTCAAGAAGCCCGTTCCAGGTGCTGCGGCCCGTGCCAATTGGGAAAAGCAATTCGCTGCTTCGCTCCGAGTCGGCAGTTTTCTGTAGGTCCTTTCTGCCGGAAAGGACTTTCGCCGCAAGGCGAACTGAAAGCGGGATGTGGCATGGAACAACGAAAAGCTGAGCCGTGATCTCCGGCGACATGATTTTGGGGTTGAAACTTGTCTGGTCGCAGGTCGCAGCGGGGCTGCGAAGTCCTTTC
>JBDNHU010000192.1:0-14931 GCA_041688615.1 Mariniblastus sp.
CAAGTCCGATATCGCCCAGGCGTAGTCGTGGAGGCAATGTATTTACCGTTGGATCGGATGAGTCGAACGGAGGCAGGTACAGCATCATGGCAACGTCTTTGACGCCACATAAGTCCGCCAGCATTTCGGTATGCCCCGGCCAATGATGGCCCGCCAAATGGAGCGATTCTTTTTGTAATGGGGCGGTCACCATGGCATCAATTCTGTTTTCCATTGCCAGCTTTGCGGCGGCCGCAGTTGCTTGATAGGCTGCATGTCCGCCTCTGGCATCGATAGTTGCTGGTGGAACCAGAGCCGCCTCGGGACTGACGCAGTCTAGGCAAAAAATTCGTCCACGTTTTTGCGACCTGTCTAGCGCAAAGAAATCTTCTGGTTCAGAAATGGTCGTGACCGCCAGTGTGCTTCCAATCAAATCGACAGCGCGACGCATTACATCTGAATTGCCCAAAACGAAAATTGAATGTTCCAACGAGGCATTTGAGTGCTCGGGTTCCATATTGGCGAGGTCAAAACCAGCGGCACCAGGCCGCTGTTGGTATTCAAAGGCCTTTGCGATGGTTTCGGGGCCAACCCCTGCAGGATCTCCCATGGTTATGGCAATTCGAATCGACACAGTTTCAGCTTTCGGGTGAACTTCTTTGCATGGCCTAAATTCGAAGGTCAGGCTACGGCAAGGCGGATGAAAAAAGCAAAGGGCAGGGCCTGTGAGATGTCCAATGTCTCCGGTTTGTGACAATAAAATCAATCTCCACCAATTTTCGCAAATTAGCCGGGCAGAGAATAGGAGTAGGGCGGTTTTCGATTTTTGCAAGCATTGCCAGAATGTGTGCTAACGGAGCCAGATTCTTGCGCAATCGCCATAAGGGTGTGTCAGACCATGAAAGCTTGTATTCAACGAGTACGATTTGCACGTGTCGAAGTGGAAGGCAAACTGATCGGAGAAATCCAAAAGGGTTTGCTGGTCTTGTTGGGAGTTCAAGAGGGAGACCAGGCCAGCGATCTGAATTACTTGGTGGATAAAACCGTTGGGCTGCGTATCTTTCCTGACGACGAAGGCAAAATGAACCGTTCGGTGCTTGATGTTGGCGGACAAATGTTGGTGGTCAGTCAATTCACGTTGCTTGGTGATTGTCGGAAAGGGAAACGGCCCAGTTTTGGTCAGGCGGCAAACGCAGAGGTTGCCGATGCCCTGTATCGGCGGTTTGTCAAAGAAACATCGCTGCTGGGTGTGCCAGTCGCCACGGGTCAATTTCAAGCAGATATGCAAGTCACGTTATGCAACGATGGCCCCGTCACTATCCTGTTGGATAGTCGACGCTGATTGGATAGTCGACGATAAACGATCGGCAACCGACGTTAGGCGAAAAGTATTTTGCAACTGAAGCCCGGAATCGAATCTGTCAGTTCATTCGAATGGTTCTGGGGCTTGCCGTAGAGGTCTCAGAAATTGCCAGGCGTCCGAGGCAGGAATGGGTTGTTGGAAGCGGCTGGATTTGAGTTTAAACCGTTAGGTAGTGGTGTATTGTCTGGCAATGAACTTCTTTGAAGTGGTGACGCCGAAGGTGAATTTTCAAGCATGGCAGATGCCGGGTGCTGCGGGTCAGCGGCGCCAATCAGACTGGCTCCAGCCTCTTGGGTTTGGTTGAAAGACGCGGGTGCAACATTGGATGATTTGGATCCAGTGAAGTAATTTAGCCATTCCGCCAGGACGGTAGGTTGTCCATTTAGTCGTCTGCGTCGCTGCGTTGTTGGACCGATTCGACGGATCGGTAGCAACGACTTGCCGTCAAAGTCTTCATGAGTGCGGTGATTGTGTGGAAGCCAATTTTTGACCGCTTTCAGTTGCAATGCTTGGATTGCTTTCTGGGCGTATGCGGGGATTTGGATTTGGTTGTCATCGATCGCTTCCTGGATCATGGGGTCGTTGACTGCGATCAAACTAAGCAGCAAGAGTTTCGCGTATGTGGTGATATTTGAAAAATTGCTGTTGCCCCAGAACTTCATCGCAGTTCCGAAAGAGCGTTTTAGCACTCGGCCGTTTAAATCAACCGAATACAATTCATCCATGGCCAAGTGAGACATGAAGCCCAGGAATACGGCCCACGATCGAAACATTCGGATCGAGATGTCTTGGCTTGAGCAAATCAAGAATGCCAACATGGCTGCGATCAATGCCGCCGGGACACTGTGCCACATTCCACGATGTTTGGTGTAACGCTTGAAAAGATTCCAAACCACAAATCGCAAGAGAAAGTAAATCAGTCCGCCAGCAAGCACCATCGAAGCGTGGCTCATTCCCATCCGCTGGAATCGTTCCATCAGCAGCATGGGAATCACTGCCGAAGTAAAGGCTTTGGTTTCGCGAATGGGGATTCCCGAATCGCTATCTAGGTCGGGTAGCATCCCAGATACACTGCAAAGTCCGCCAGCAATAATGCAGGTTCCCAGTGGTAGTTCAAACTGCAAGTAACCGAACGCTCCGTAGGCAATTCCTAGTCCTGTGCTGACCGAAATGTGAGTTTTGAAATCAGCCATAAGTGTCGATCAGTGTTCTTTTGGAAAAACTGAGTTTGCTTGCTTAGGAAGTTGTTTCCAAGGGAATGTGTCTTCGAACGTCGTTTGCTAGTTTGTGGGCTGATTCAGTGGAGTAGCCCGGTCGAGTAGCCCAGTTTGTCAATCGCGTCATCGACAACGTGTCTAATAGGGTAGGGCGGTTTTCTAAAAAATTAATCTAAGTTGCTAGCGGCATTGGCAAGTGTTCGGGGCTCCCTTTGTTTTTTGTGGCTGACCCCCTGCCCTAAATTTCAGTGATTCAACGCCCTGCCTTACTTCTTTCCATGGATCGCAGTTTGTTTTTGGCGATCGACGCCTAAATTCTGTATTGATTTCAACTGGTAGAGTTAACCAAGTTTTAGAGTGTTGACCAATACGAATTTTCTGCAGATCGAGTCTTTGCTGTTGCTCGTTTGGTTGCTAGCGGTGAGGATTGAATTGACCGCTAGCACAGTGAATTTGATTGATCTTGGTTCGACTTTCCGCCAATCTGTATACTCGGCAATCTTATTCGTGACCGATTTTTGTTTGATCAGACAGCCTGGTCGACGCAATGGAGTTTTTTGAAACGATGGAAATCTACGACATCGTCATGTTGGTGATTTTGGTAGGCGCGGTGCTTTTTGGTGCAATGAAAGGCATGGCCTGGCAGATTGCGTCGATTGCCGCGCTGGTGGTCAGTTATTTGGTGGCGGTGAATTTCAACGAACAAGTGGCTGCTTATATTAAGGTGGAAGAGCCTTTGAATAAATTGGCCGCGATGTTGCTACTCTATTTGGGAACTAGTTTCAGCATTTGGATCGCCTTTGGTTTCGTGCGTCGCTACATTGAAAAAATGTCTTTGAAGGAGTTTGACCGTCACGCTGGAGCCTTGTTAGGTGCGATCACCGGTGTGATTTTGTGTGTTTCGGTGACACTGTTTTCGGTCACGATGTTGAAGGAAAATCAACGTCAGTACATTGTTCAATCGAAGTCGGGTTTATACATCACCAAATGGATTAACGAATTCGAAGGGGTTTTCCCGCCGGCTGTTCATCAGGTCTTGTCTCCTTATATCAAGCGATTGAACGAAGAGATGGGATACGGGACTGGGTCTGAGGATCAGATTAATCCAACTTTCAATCCTTATCAGCCGTTTCAGAACCAAGCCGTCAATTCAACTCTCTTGCCTAATCAAGGCAATCCAAATGCCGGGAATGGTTTTGTGACTCAGCCCGGATTGGGTACCAGTCCTCCGGCTTTTCCTGATGGGAATAATCCGGGAGGATTCGCTCCGGCTGTTCCCGCTGGTTATAACGGTTTTTAGAACGTGCAGTCATGTGCATGTCTAGACGGTTGTAGCGGAAGTGATTCAAATGCAGCCAATGACGACGAGTGATGGTTTAGCATGATCCGCAGGCGAGCATCAGAGGCGATTGGTCGGACGTCGCAACTTGACTTCGTCTGCTTTTAGTGGCCAAGCAATTGCTGGGTAGCCACAGCGGTCACGGTTCGGATTCAGGCGAGGGCCTGGCGGTTTAGATCGGCCTGACGGGGTTTGAGAAACCAGCTGCGGGATGCGGCTTCAAGCGGCGGCGATCGCTGAGCAATTTGCAGTGTACTTCAATGCTGGCTTGAGGGCGTTTTCCAATGCGTTTTCCAATGCGTTTTCCAATGCGTTTTCCAATGCGTTTTCCAATGCGTTTTCCAATGCGTTTTTCAATGCGTTTTTCAATGCGTTTTCCAATGCGTTTTTCAAAGTACTGTGCCGGCCAATTTGACGTTAGGTTTTGTGGGTGACGGCCGTAAAACATCGCCTTTGCTGGCTAGATTCGAGCGGGTTATTCCAGGTTGCTGTTATCAGCATAACGGCAAGGGGCGGTGGAATCGGTGGAATCGGGGTAAATCCCGGCATGTGCGTATTCCAGCTAGAAAATATAGCTCAAACCGAACATAAGAAACATTATCGGACGTTAGTAGTGGGTTGATTTGGCCTGGTTTTCCTGTGGCTTGGTGTGTGTTTTGCCTGTGTTGACTGCCTGATTTATTCGTTGCGGATGGCGTGTGTTTGTCGCGCGAATGCGGTGGTCGCAAATGAACGCTGCGTCGTGATTGAATGCGATACTTCTTGCGGGAGTTTATGCCCGGAAAATTGTGGTGTCAGATCGTTGGTGAACGCCATAAAAAAAGACCAGTCTCACAGGCTGTGGACTGGTCAAGAGTTTTCTGTTTGATCGATGCTTAAGCGTTCGCTGGCGTGCTTGTTCTGCTGCGGTGACAACTTATGCGGTGACCGCTGGTGTTTCTAGGAATACCCCGATGCGGCGGAATTTATCGTAGCGCTGATTCACCAGTTCGTCCACGGGGATTTGGATCAATTCATTGAGTGACTTGAGCAGGTAGCTTTTTAGGCGTGTTGCCATCTCGTGCGGATCCCGATGGGCTCCACCAAGCGGTTCTTCGATAACATGGTCAACAACCTTAAGTTCAGACAAATGCTTAGAAGTGAACCTTAAGGCATCTGCGGCCTTTTCGGCAAATTCGGCACTCTTCCAAAGGATGCCTGCACAGCCTTCTGGGCTGATGACTGAATAGTACGCGTTCTGTAGCATCGCGACTCGATCGCCAACGCCGATCCCCAACGCTCCGCCGGATCCGCCTTCACCAATCACAACGCAAATGATGGGGGTCTTGAGTTGGGACATTAAGAACATGCTTTCGGCGATTACTTGCGCCTGTCCACGTTCTTCCGCACCGATGCCGGGATAAGCGCCCGGGGTGTCGATCAGGCAAATGACAGGCAAGCCGTATTTGGCCGCCATCTTCATTTTGCTCATCGATTTTCGATAACCTTCAGGATGTGCACAGCCAAAGAAATTCTCAACTCGGTCCTTGTAGTTGCGTCCTTTTTGGTGCCCAATCACCATGACTTTGTGGTCTTCAAGTTTTGCGAATCCGACGCGCATTGCTCGGTCGTCGCCAAAGAACTTATCGCCGTGTAGTTCAACGAATTCGTCGAACATCAACGATAGGTAGTCCGTTGAATGTGGTCGGTCCTTATGGCGTGCAACTTGAACGGTTTGCCAAGGCGACAAGTTGGCGTAGGTTTCGCGAGTCGTTTCGACCAATTGCTGTCGCAGCGTGCGAAGCTGTTCTTGGTGTTCGGCCGAACCGTCGTTTTGGGTTTCGGCTTGGTCAATTCGCAGTTGAAGTTCTCGCATGGATGCTTCAAACGGTAAAAATTCGTAGCTCATAACAGATTGCACTTAAAGATTAAGGTGATTGCCAATCGGCATTCTGGGGTTTGGGCTCAACGGCCAGTCCCAAAAAAAGGGACTAGTCGTCTTGTCTTTCAAGCATTTTGCGAATGGCGCCAGCTTTTAACACCCGATTTTTTTTCAGGTCACCGATGATGGCTTCGATGGACGCATATCGATCGGCCGGCTTTTTCGCCATCATCTTTGCTAATATATTCGCGAAGTCTTCGGAAACCATTTTATTCGCTGGCAGTACCGATGGAATAGGTGCTGACAAGTGTTTGCTTAGCAATTCATTGGGTGTCGACGCGGTGTAAGGCAATTTGCCACTGACCAATTCGAAAAGCATGCAACCCAGGCCGTAGATGTCGGTTTGAATGGTAAGATGTCTGCCCAAAATCTGTTCGGGGGCCATGTAGCTGCGGGTCCCTGATACGGCTTTAGAACTTCTCCCCCAGCCAGAAAAAATCGAGGCTTTTGTGATTTTCTGAGCAATTGAGAAGTCGATCAGTTTTACTTCTCGTTTCTTGTTGATCAAATAATTATCGGGTTTCATATCGCAATGAAGCCAGCCTTTGCGGTGCATAAATGCCAGTCCTTCGCAGCATGACATGACTGTGTTATCGATGTCCATCAGCGAATTGTTGAAATTGTCACGCAGATCTTGCTTCAAATTCATCGCGTTGAACAGTTCCATGGCTACGAACGGCAGCGTATGTTGCTGCAGAAAGTCATAGATTCGAATGATTTTCGGGTGATCTAATTGCTTTCCGACGCTGGCTTCGTGGCGCAAGGCGGCTACTTGCTCTTTGTCACTGATATGCTCACGCAACAGCACCTTTAGGGCTGCGCGTTGATCGGTGCCGGTCTTAATTGCCTCCCATACTTGGCAAGTTTGTCCGGCGCGAATCATTCGAACCAGTTGGTACGGGCCCAAGAAGTGTTGTCCACTGGCCACAATAATTCCTTTCTAGTTCAATTACGCGTTTGAGCACATGCTGGCATTGAATGCCTTGGAGGCTGCTTACCAAAAACGTTTGTGGGATCATGCGACGACATGCCGCGTCTTGCTGTAGTTGGTCTAGTTTACTGTGCGCCCAGTTTACTGTGCGCCCAGTTTACGATTCACCTAATGGACTGCGGCTCGAGCGATGCTGCGCCAAGTTGTCGTAGCTTTCTAGTCTAATCCAACAGGTAGCTTGGAGTAACTACAGTAACCGCTGCGGTCACGTCCAGAGGAGAAATTTGACGTGGTGGGTCGATATGCGGACCGTCCTTCTTGACGCCGCGGTAAATAAACGATTGCTTGAAAATATTCGAACCGATGGTTTCAGCCAGACTGGATTCTCAGTTTCAAGCACATCAATCAAGTCGGTTGCGGTGTGGTTGCCCCTGCTTCCGAGCGAAGCTGTTGATAGAGTTCTCGAATCTGTTGGGTCATGAATTGGTGATCAAACTGTCTAGAAAATCGACATTGCCCTGCCCTTCCCATTCGCTGTCGATCTTCGGGTGAGTTCGACAAGGACAAGAGTTTTTGTTGCAACTGTTCGGTATTCTTGGCTGGGATCAACCAGCCCGTTTCGCCACTGATGCAGACTTCACGTGCGCCATCAATGTCGAACGAAACTACAGGAAGGCCTGAAATTAATGCCTGCGGTAGGACCCGAGCCAGTCCTTCTCGCAAGCTTGTGTGGACGACGATGTCCATCGCAGCGATCATGCGAGGCACCTGCTGCGGGTCCACCAATCCAGTGAAAATGAAATGATCTGACAAGTTCATCTGGGTGATTGTGGCTTTGATCGAATCGGTCAAGCTTCCATCGCCTACCAGTAAGAACTTTACTTTTGGATTCTTGGCGATAATACCCTTCGCGGCTTGCAACAGGTATTCGTGGCCTTTAAGTGGTGCCAGGCGAGCGATTTTTCCAATGATGATATCATCGGCCGCAATCCCCAATTCCTTACGAACAGATGCGCGTTGTAAGTGACCTTCCAGGAAGGGCTGGACTTCCATTCCGCTGTAGATTGTTGAGAACTTGGCGGCCGCCGCCACGTTAGCGTCTACCATCAATTGAGTCATCGCATCAGCCACTGAAACTAGATGATGGCAGCGTTTGGCTGCGTACCATTCACACCACCGATAGGCCCAATACTCGATTCGGTTTTGATAGGGATAAAAGGGCGCGCCGTGAACGCTGTGGATCACCACGGGCACCTGATTCTGCCAAGCCGCCAGTCTGCCCAAAATGCCAGCTTTGGCACTGTGGGTATGAACGACATCGGGCTTGAAATCAGAAAAGAATTTTCTCAAATCGCGATAGGTTGTCCGATCCTTTAGTAAATGGATGCTGCGTTGCATGGTGGGGATGATCTTGATTGAAATCGCCTGCCGTTGGGCCGGCGTCAGCCGTTCAAGCAACCGTCCCTCGGGGCCATCGGTTGGGCCCGTGATTAGAACCACTTCATCTTGGAAGTCGTTTGCCAAATCTAAGCAGTTGTAAAGGGTGTTCTCTTGTGCCCCGCCAATGATCATGCGAGTTATAACGTGGGCAACTTTCATGGGTATCCTCTGTGTTTTGAATCGGGTTCACTCGGCAGCGTCTTGGGAGTCCTTCAGGCGATCAATTGAAGCCAATGCTGGTTCACTAAACAACGATCCAGCCTAGTCCGCCGGCAACCGCATAAAGAATAAAGATTAGATACATCGAGCAAAAGAACCAAGACATGGTTGCTGTAACCTTTTTCATTCGCCAAAACATGAACATCGCAATCGAAGTCATGGCGAACAGCAGGATTCGCAGGCCAGTGACCCCTCGCATGGTTTCGGCATTGTCGCCAACCAGGTTAATGGGTTCCCAGTTGTTTAGGTAACAGCACACAAATAACGGGATCGACATTCCGATGCAAATATCAAAAATGTTCGAACCGAACACATTTGAAATCGCTCCAGAATCGTCGCCTCGGCGGGCAGCGCCGATGCTAAGTAAGGTGTCTGGCACACTCGAGACGGAAGCTACCAGAATGACGGACACGAAAAACGCAGGAATCTCAATCGCCACCGACAATGCGTTTGTAATTTCGACTAACAAGAAGCAAGCGCCGGCCGCAGTAATCGTGGAAAGTAGCAAGACGATAATCGAAGTCATCGCATTAAGGCGGACACTTCCCAAATTGAACAAGAAGTAGGCCCGTTCATCATCTTGTTGGCTGGTGTGCGATTCGCTTTGGTGATCCTCGGTGGACGCTTGGTGCGCCGAATCCGGCAAACCGCCCCGCTCTAACACGGCTAAATCGGTGGCACCTGAAAGTGGATGATCGCTTTGTAGTCGGCGTCGGTGCTCGCCTGTGGCGATCGCCAAGTGCACAATGTAACCCAGATACGCCAGAATTCCCGCCAGCCCCATCCACCAATAAAGCTTTGGCGAAAAAAGGATTAGCAACAGCCCAAATTGGGTAAACAGGACCCAGTTGCCGTCCCGGCGTAGGACTTCGGTTTCAATCTTCAGTTCCGAATGACTCTTGCTTGTATAAACCAGTGTCAGGCAACATAACGCAGGAATCAAGATTAAATTGTAGATCGCACTGCCAGCGCAGGTCGCGATCGTTGAACCGTAGCCGTCGGTGCTGTGTTGGATTCGCTCGGCTAATGTTCTGTCGCCCCACACGGCTACCAGCACGAAGAACAGGCCGGTAAATAATTCGGGCATGCTGCTGGCAACGGCATCAAGGGTTGCTCCACGCACACTCGATGGAATTCGCCAATAGATACCAAACCACTGAGCAGCCTCGGCAAAGGGATCGCACGCTTGCCACAAAGCGATACTTAAACAGATCGCAGTCGATAGTCCGTATCCCAATTCGAACGTCAGATTGGGAGTGGATGTCGTCCCGCGGAGGTAGTAGAAAATGGCAGCGATTGACAGGGAAACTGCCAGAAGGCAAATTCCCAGCCATTGGATCTTGGGAGAATCCGCGTCATGGTCTGTTTGGGCGGGAGAGGACAACGGGTCGATCGTTTCATTCATGAATGGGGTCGGTCTTAAAATTGTACAAAACTAAGTGGAAGTTTTGGCCGGCTGGCACGGGCAAATGTCGTCAGCTGGGTGGGATCGCTTGATTTCGGACAAGGCTGTGCACTGCTCAAAGGCATCTAAGGTTGGGTTGGCAGCAACGCTGGTCTTGATCCGACATCAACGCTTGCGCCTTTATCTTTTGCGTCCGAATCTTTTGCATCTGACGTTAACGGGGTTGGGACTTTAGCTTGTGATCACTGGCGAGTCTGATGTGAAGCTCCGCTTGCTATCGGCTGAGTGACGAATTTCCGTCGGTCAATTAAGTTTGCTACTCTCGTAACGTACTTCCGTCATGGTCAGACCTGCGGCCGGAGCGGTAGGACCGGCTGCCGCTCGGTCGGCAGCAACAATGATCTTTGGGATTTCGTCGGATGTGATTTTACCACGCCCGACCTCTACAAGGGTTCCCACAAGGTTGCGGACCATATTATACAAAAAACCATTGGAGGTGACTTCCATATCGATGGTGGGGAAAGTCGATTCGCTGTGACGTTGAACCGTGAATTGGCTAATCGTACGAACGGTCGTTTTTCGCGGAGCACCGGTCGATTGAAAGCTCGCGAAATCGTGTGTGCCGATAAAATGCTGCCCTGCCCTTTCCATAGCTAGACAGTCAAGCGGTTTCGGGATGAACCAGCAGCGATCTTGTAAAAACGGACTACGGACAGGTCCCGTTTGGATCGTGTATCGATAAGTTTTTGCGGTGGCATCACGAATGGCATGAAACCCCGTCTGCACTTGGCAGGCATGAATGACCGATATTTGGTTTGGCAGATGGGCGTTCAGCGCCAACGCAATCGCACTTGCTGGAATCGAGTGCCCTGTGCACAAGCTGGCAACTTGGCCTATGGCGTGTACGCCCGAATCCGTTCGTCCCGAGCCTGTGATGCGAATTTCTTCGCCGGTCACTGCCCGCCACGCTCGTTCCAGTTCGCCTTGGATGCTCTTGCCATTTTTTTGCACCTGCCACCCAACGAACTTCGTGCCATCGTATGCTACGGTTAATTTCAAGTACCGCATAACGCAGTCTTGTCGCACAGCAAAAGTTCGGCAATCTGCACGGCGTTGGTCGCAGCCCCTTTGCGTAGGTTGTCACTGGTGCACCAAAATGCAAGGCCGTTGGGTGAAGAGAGATCTTTGCGGATACGCCCGACCAGCACGTCATCCCGTCGATCGGTATTGCACGGCATCGGATAGACGGAACTGGGCAGGTCGTCCATAACGGTGATGCCGTTAAAGGCTTGGAACAAGGATCTTGCCTCTTCTGGGCTTATCGGACGTTCGGTTTCCACCACAATGCTCTCGCTGTGAACATTGGCAACAGGTACTCGGACGCAGGTTGGGCACACTTGAATCGAATCGTCTTCCAGGATTTTCCGAGTCTCGTAAACCATCTTCATTTCTTCGGAGGTGTATCCATTTTCTTTGTGGGAACCAATCTGAGGAATCAAATTATTGGCGATCGTATGCTGGAATATCGTTGGAGAAAAAGCTTCTCCAGCAAGTGACGCCTTCAGACTAGCGGTTAATTCCAATTGTCCCGCAGTCCCAGCGCCGCTGGTTGCTTGATAGGTGGTGACAATGACCCGGCGAACCCTGGCGAAATCATGAAGCGGCTTTAACGCAACCACTAACTGGGTGGTCGAACAATTAGGGCTGGCGATTACGCCTTTGTGGGTTCCAATCGCATGTGGATTTACTTCGGGGATCACCAGCGGAACATCTGACAGCATGCGGTGGGCTCCGCTTTCATCGATCACGATGGTTCCATGCTGCTTGGCCCAGGGAACCAATTCTTTTGCCACATCATCGGGCGTGCTGGCAATGGCGACGTCGATGCCTGCAAATGCGTCAGGGCACAGGAGTTCAACCGTGTAGGTTTGGCCCATAAATTCCAGGGTCGTACCCGCGGTTCGCTTGGACGCCATGAACACATACTTGTCGATGGGCAGATTTCGCTGCTCCAATTGTTCCAAAACAATACGACCAACGGCGCCTGTTGCGCCGATCACAGCCAGGGTACGAACTTTCATCTTTCCAACTTTCGTGGCATTGTGTGAATATGTCGGAGCATTTGCCCCACTGAGACATTCTAAGTTGATAGCCCTGATTCGTCACGGGCGGAGACCTTCGATTCAAACGATTCTATACGCGCCTGGCTTACCCAAGGTTGAGCCTTGAATTCAGTCCAGATTTGACACTGCGTCCTGACGATGAAACAGGCCATCCCACTCGATAAACGCCAAGTTGGCAACAATCATGACGTAACCAAAGGTCATCATTCCTAAGAACATGCCAATTCCCAGGTGGACCATGACCGCCATTGTGATGACCAAGGGCCGAGTCAATTTTGGCCAGACTAGAAATAGGTAGCTGACTTCCCAGGCCACGGACAAGTGCGTGGCCAGTGCCAGGAAGGTCGGATATTGATGGGTCCAAGTCATATCAATCGATTGGTATTGATAGGACGCCAACGCACCCCACAGTGCTTCGCCGTTCCACCAGCTGACCCCTTGCAGCTTCCCCGTTCCGGCAAAAAGATAAATAATGCACAACTGGACCTGGATTAGCCTAGTGGCAATATTCGCCATCACGCTATGCAAAAGCGGGGCGTGTGTCGGTGGCGGCTGAATTGTCTTTTTTTTGTCTCCGTCTTGTCGGCGAAGTTCGAACCACCGATCCAAGCTAAACAACCGCCCTGCCCCGCCTAAGGTTAAATAAAGAGTCAAGGCAACGTTCATCTGATCCAGTCCAAACAGTGCGCCTGAGGCTCGGTGAGCATAGGAGATCGCAAACAAAGTGGCCAACCAGCCTGTCCAAGGCATTGTTAGGCCCAAGGTGAAACAGGTAAACACCAAGATCGCAACCCAGTGTAATGACCATAGAATCGTCGGGCTGGTAAACCAATCGAAGTGGGACCAGTACCACATTGACGGGTTCATTTCGGCGGCGATTTCACTGGCGATGCGCCGATCCACACCTAGAAAACCTTCGAAGTCCAACGTCCAAACCAAGTGCGTGTACAGAACCATTATTCCTGCCAGGACTCGCAATACTCCCAGCCAGTAAGGGCTTCTGGGGGTGAACCAAAATTGGTTCCAACCGTCGATTGTCGTGCGATAGGACCAGCGAATGTATTCAGAAACGGCGTGCGAGATGTTTTTGTAAGCCGGTAGTAGGGTTTCCACGAATATCTTTTGCATCATGACCTAGTTCCCCAGTCTTGATGGCATGGCTTCGATTTGTGTGTCACCAAATTTCGTTGACAATGTTTCCACAAGATCACCAGAGTCGCTATCTATTTTCCACGTACCCAATTCGATTGCGTTTGCAGGTTCCATCAATCGCTGATCGCTGGTTTTCATTCCCATTCGCGCTTCGGTCAATGAGGGAATCAGGCGTCGATTTAGCGATAACCTAATTTCATACGCATTGTGTTGTAATGAAAGGGACTTGGCCAGAGGCTTTAAAAGCATTTGGCGCTGGACCATTAATTCCGCCCAAGTTTTCTTTTCAGCGGCCAGCACGGCAGCTGCTTGGTCTGCCTGTTCCCGTTGATTTTGTTTCCGCAAGCGAATTATTTCCGCTTCTTCTTCTTGCACGAACTGTTGAAATTGTTGCGGTGTAATTGCGTTGCCAAACAATCTTCCCATTGTTTCACTTAGCATGAACCACCGATGATAAAGTAGTCTTGGGTATTGGCGATTGATGGCGTCTGTGTCGGGGAATATGCCAGCGAGTTGTGATCCATCAGGCATGATCATTTCATAACTGACCACTGACGCCGGGCCAGGGTCTGGAGCAAAAAAACGGTAACCGTGATTCAAATACAAAACGGTTTGATATTTGGCAAAGTAAGACTCAAGCCCAACGGCTAAGCGACTGGTGGGGGGGACAGCCCAAGGCGAAACAAACATCGCCATGATATGATAAATCAGCAAAATACTGATTGCGAATCGGGACCAAGGCGTCCACGGATATTTCGAACTGCCCGAAGAAATCGCCGGTTTACTTTGCTTGGATGGCAAGTGGGCTACGCTTGACGTGAGTGACCCAGGGGTCGGATGCCCCAATTTAGAATGGGTTTGCTGTGTATTGACCGGTAGAGGCTTTTCGTCGATCGTCGATTTCCGATGTTTCCGAGGCATGACGGCAATGGCAACGTGAAAAGTAGACAGGAAAAAAAACAAAAACCCACTCAACAGCTTATCGGCTATCGAGTGGGTTTTATTGTATCGCAGTTTCTGTTTCAGGTAATCAACCAGAGAATCTTAGTCACGAAGACTCCCTGGGCTCCTGAAGAATCGTCAGTGCGACATTAGCGAATCGCCACTAATTCTTGCTGGTTGGAAAAATCGAAGTCGTACTTTACAGGTTGCCCGGCGTGCAGGTCAACCGTTTTGCTTTGGACGACCTTCTTGCCATTTACCACGGTCTCTACCTCAATCGTGTAATCTTCCCAAACTTGGCCTTCGCTCAAGGTGTCTGTGTAAAAGTATCGCAAATTGCCACCACTTGCGGTCGGGCTACCTGCTAATTTTACTTTGGCACCCACAGGCACGTTCAAGGTCAATGAAGTGATCGGCGCGCTCTTGTTCGAGAAATCGAATTTAATGGTCTCAGGTTCTTCGGGCACCAAGTCGACGATCTTCGTCTGCGACACCAACTGGCCAGCGGTTTCAATCTCAACACGCAGTTCATACGAATTGCGGCGACCATGCACTAAGTCGCGAGCAACGAAGCGACGATTCTGGCCTTGGGTCTTCATGCGGTGATCGTTCACGTAAACTGTCGCCGATTCGGGAACCAGCATCGTCAAAACCGATGAACCCGTGCGGACGGCAGCAACTGTTTTGATATTCGACGCTGCGTCCGTGTCGGGAGGTCCTGTCGGGACGAAATCATCTTGCAGCAATGGCTTTTGAGTTTCTACTTCATTCGCCGCTGGGTCTGCAACGGGCTCGACCAAATAGCCCTGATTGGTTGAACTGCCCGAAGTTTCGGAAATGCCGCCGGTTCCAGAAATAATGGTGCCGTCGGAAATAATGGTGCCGTCGGAAATGTACGAA
>JBDNHU010000021.1:0-10438 GCA_041688615.1 Mariniblastus sp.
AGCAAGGAAGTTCGACCATTGGTTGGGAAAAATCGTCGGATGAAGCGGCTGGAATTAAAGCGAGTGATGATTTGGACTTGGTACTAACCGACGGTAGTTCTGGTGTTAAAACCAAATTAGTCTTGTCGGTGGATTTGGTTCCTGCGGGTAAGGCTCAGCCTTTGGCGGTTGCCAGTTATCAATTCAGCAACGATCGTCAAAAGTTGCTGCTGTTTACGAACACTCGGAAGGTCTGGCGCGATCACACTCGCGGCGACTACTGGGTCTTGGATCTTAAGTCCAAAACGTTAAAGCAGCTTGGGGTTGGACTGCCTGAAGCTTCGTTGATGTTCGCAAAATTTTCTCCCAGTGGTAACGAAGTGGCGTTTGTCAGTCATCGGAATGTTTACTATCAAAATATTTTTGAAGGCAACAGCGATCCCATTCCGTTGACTACGACTTCGTCAGCGGACATTATCAACGGAACGTCGGATTGGGTTTACGAGGAAGAATTGTCATTGCGAGATTGTTTCCGCTGGAGTCCCGATGGGCGCCGCATTGCCTATTGGCGGTTTGATACTTCAGGGATTCCGACTTTTCGAATGATAAATAACACAGATACGCTGTACCCTGAATTTATTGAATTTAAATATCCCAAAGTTGGGCAAGTCAATTCGGCGGTTAGCATTGGCGTGGTCAGTTTGAAAGATGTGTCGACTACGTGGGTTACCATTGATGGTGACCCTCGCGAAAATTATTTGGCTCGTATGGATTGGATCAATGATCAGTCTTTATTGATTCAACAACTCAACCGGCCCCAAAACCGAAACCAATTTTTGATTGCAGACCCGTCCACAGGAACCAGTCGGTTGCTATTTGAAGACAAGGACGTTGCCTGGGTAGAAGTTGATGACGTTATGTACTGGAACGACCAGCGAACCAAGTTCACGTTTACCAGTGAACGTGATGGTTGGCGGCACGTGTACTGGGGCGATTTGAAATCGGGCGAGGTTCAATGCATTACACCTGGTTTATACGATGTCGTCGACTTGTTGCAGATCAATAGCGAATTGAACTTGGCCTATTTCATTGCGTCACCCGAAAATGCAACCCAACGTTATCTTTATCAAGTGGACCTTTCACCAAGCTCAACATTTCAAGCTCAACGACTTACCCCGACCGGTCAGACGGGTTGGCATCAATATCAGATTTCGCCAGATGGAAAACTTGCAGTTCATAATTGGGCCAAGTTCGGTGACCCAAGTCGCGCTCAGATGGTCCAGTTGCCATCCCACAAGGTGGTTCAATCGTTGCACGACAATAATTCTCTTCGTTCAAAGTTAGCTGCGCTGCCCAAGTGTTCGGAAGAATTCTTCAAAGTTGAAATCGATTCGGATATTGCTTTGGATGCATGGGTGATTAAGCCACCTGACTTTGATTCAAACAAAAGTTACCCGGTGGTCGTTCACGTTTATGGTGAGCCCTGGGGGACCACTGTGACTGATAATTACGGTGGTTCCAATTATTTATGGCATCGAATGTTGGCCGAAAACGGTTATGTGGTAATGAGTTTTGATAACCGCGGAACGAAAGTTCCGCGCGGGCGACAATGGCGAAAAGTGATCTATGGCAAGATCGGAATTGTCGCGCCGAAGGATCAGGCATCAGCCATTTTGAAGTGCCTGGACCAGTATTCCTGGATGGATCCTCAACGAGTGGGCATTTGGGGTTGGAGCGGCGGTGGGTCGATGACCTTGAACGCATTGTTTAAGTACCCCGATTTGTACCAGACGGGGATCTCGGTCGCACCTGTGCCCGATCAACGGTATTATGATACGATCTATCAGGAACGATACATGGGATTGATTGGCGATAACCCAAGTGGATACCACGATGGTTCACCGATCAATTTTGCCAAAAATCTGAAGGGGAATCTGCTGTTGGTGCATGGAACCGGTGACGACAACTGCCATTACCAAACCACCGAGCGATTGATTGACGAAATGGTTGCTCATAATCGCCAGTTTTCATTGATGGCTTATCCGAACCGTAGTCACTCGATCAATGAAAGATTGGGCACAAGCCAGCATCTGCGGCAAATGATGACGGACTTTCTAATCAAGAATTTGCCACCAGGCCCCAAATAGAACGTCCATTCTGTCGTACATAGATGGGGCGGAGAAGCAATCAAAAACGCGTTGCCACTTGTAACAAGTGACAACGCATTTTTTTGATAGAGTCCTGAGAATCGAACAATGGTTACCGTTTTCCTTTCATAAACCGCATTCGTTATTTGATTATTTTTCTAATTGAGCGAATACGTAAATTGACGGTGCTGTGAATTGGCGGAACAACCGGGAGGCGATCAGGGAAACCACGGGCGCGAATTTGTGATTCAAGTATTTGTACTGTAGGTACTGTTGGGTGACCCAATGTTGCTGCCCAAAGTCTTTTTTTAGCATACCGGTTAGTTCGCGTTGAGAAAATCCAGCGTGAGCGCCACATTCATTCCGGAATTGGCCCTTAAAGCGAGCGGTCCAATCGTTAATATTGTCTTGCAATTTGTTACGCCAAGTTGGGTCCCATTGGGTCTGTTTGTGGGCACCCACGCTGCTAACGATTCGCAATCGGTTTGGGGTACCGATGAAGATCCAACCGCCCGGGCGGAGAACACGAGCTAGATCGACCAAGCTTGCTGTTGGATTGTCGACGTGTTCGATAACATGATGATAAAAAATCGCGTCAAACGAATTATCTTGAAATGGCAACTGGCAAACACTTGCGATTTGGTAGTTCAGTTTTGGCCAGTTTCGAAATTCGTCTCGAAATTCGTCTTCCACATCGACGGCTTCGACGTTGGCATCCAAGAGACGTTGAATTAGCCCTGCTTCGTGCCCTGCCCCACATCCAGCGATTAGAACGTTTGAATCAGTCGGGCTTAACTCGGGATCTAACTTTCGCAACGTGTCGCAAAAAAATTCTGCACCGGCGTGACTATCTACATTCAAGTCCGAAGGGTTGTCCAAGGCATTTGGATCTTGCAACATTCGTGACATCAACAGGTCCTTCAAGAGATGTATGGGGAATTGGCTGAAATCTAGGTTTAATTGGCAGGCAAAGGTTGATGAATTCTGATGAAAGGTCTTGGAAATTTGTCAAGCTTTGCCTTTGAATCAGATTGTGCACAACGGAGTAGTCAAGCCCTTTGGACCGAACGTAACAAAGTTAACGACTGGGGGTTCTAAAATGTGACGTTGACCAGCGGGCAGGATGCGGATGGAAAGAGTCACTGGCATTGGGGAACTATACGATCTTGAGGGTTGTGCTGATTGTTCGCTATAAGTTTGTCAATCAGTTACGCTGGTTACTAGTTCAAGTCGCTATGACTTGCCTGTCCAAAGGGCTATGGAGACAAGGTGGATTCTGGGCTTGCAGGAATCATAAAATCGTCTTTCCCAATTGCACCTAAACCTGATGACCATTTTACGAATACTACCGGTGATGGGCCTGTTGTTGCTGTCATGGATTGTGATGACCACAAGTCATGAATTGGGGCATCTCGTTTGCGGTTACGCGTGCGGCGGTTCACTGATTGATTACGATTTGGTTCCCTGGCGCCTGCCTTATAGCCATTTTTCGCCAGATCCATACCCACGGATCACGCTTTGGGGCGGACTGATTCTTGGTATCTTCTTTCCAGTCATAATCGCTGTGTTACTTCGTAGGGATTGGTGTTGGTTTATTGCGTATTTCTGCGTCTTATCTAATGGACTGTATATCGCAGCAGGTTGGATTAGCGGCGAAAGTGAGTTGGATACGAACAAGCTATTTAAGAACGGCGAGTCTTGGGAAACGATCTTGATTTACTGCACCATGACCCTAGCGATCGGCTACTTCGGTTTTCGCCGTTTGTTCAGGTGACTTCAGGTGACTTCAGGTGACTTCAGGTGAGCAAGTAAATCGCCCGAAACCCTCAAACCAATCATTTGAATAGCGGGTCTGCCAAACATCGGAGCACGATCCAACGATGGCGGTCACCTCTGTATAGATTATTTGAGAAGAACTCGACCCGACGGCAGTTCTGTGGCTCAAGAGATGACAGGAATAGTGCTCGATTTTCCTTGGGCTAGGTTCACTGTTCGCTTATCAATAGGCTCATTTGGAAGCAGCGTCATTCGATTTATCTTGCGGCTGTTGATTCCGCCAGCACTGCAGGGTGATACGAATGGCCTCGTAAGATATCTGCCCTTCAAAGTGTTCGTACAAAGGCTTAATTCGATTGTCTTCAAGTCGATGTAGATTTTCTATGATTTGCTGGCTGGTGGCTTGGTCAACCCACGGTGAATTATCTGTAATCTTCTTGGTTTGCAAGTACTGCGTTAAGTAACCACTTACTGTCGATGCGGCACGGTTCATTTGTTGGGCCACCGCTTCGATTGACTGTCCTTTTTCGAAATACGCAAACGCGGCAACAGCACTTGAGTTCAAGGCTTCACCCGAAGACTTTGCATTTGATGTCGATTTGATTTGCTCTGATTTATGTTCGGTGCCATGCATTGGAAAAAGGTCAGTTGAAATTTCTTGACCTTCACAGTAACTACGGATTTTTTCAACAAACTGCGTTGCGTAGTCGTCCTTCTTCCGCTGGCCAATCCCCTTGATCCGTCCAAATCCATCGTTTGAGGTTGGACGGATCTTCGCAAGTTCACGCAGGGTACGGTCACCAAAAATGACATAAGCTGGCAAATTCTTTTGTGCTGCTAAATCACGCCGAATCACTCGCAATTCTTCAAATAGGCCTCGATCCACATCGTCCCAGGATTCTTCGCTTGGGGAGTCCGTCCGACCTTTCTCCATGGCCACGGGCATCGAAAGTTGGGGACTTCCTTCGCGTTTTAAAAGCTTGCGACCTAAGGAAGTGATTGACAAAACTTGATATTCGCCGCTTCGCAACAAGTAGCCTTGTTGGATCAGTTGTTCGATCCACATCTTGGTCGCAAGGCTGCCTTCTTCTGCTAGGATACCATGGGTAGAAAGTTGGTCATGCCCAAGTTGCACGATCCGTTGTTCTTGAGAACCGGTCAATACCTTTGCTGTATGTGCGGCACCAAAATTTTGATTCAGCCGAGCGACACAAGAGATGATTTTTTGAGAAATGGTGATCGGGTCGGCAACCAATTCCACCTCTTGCAAGCATACATCGCAGGCGTTGCAGGATGGTTTGGTGTAAGGTTGCCCAAAGAATTCAACTAACGACTTGTGACGGCAGACCGGACTGGAGCAGAACCCGGCAATGGCATCCAGTGATCGGGTGGCGTTTTGGTAAGCCTCTTTGTTGTCACCGCTGATGATTCGTTTCCATGTGACAACATCGCCTGGCGAATAGATCAAGATGCATTCAGATTCTAAACCGTCTCGCCCTGCTCGACCGCTTTCTTGTTGATAATGTTCGATCGATTTGGGAATGCCGGCGTGAACCACAAAGCGGACGTTCGACTTATCAATTCCCATTCCAAAGGCAACCGTTGCCACGATCACGTCGCATTTTTCCTTAATGAAGGCGTCTTGGTGTTTCACACGATCGGCATCGCTTAAACCGGCATGATAAGGCAATGCCGAACACCCAAAATTTTTCAACACACTGGCTGTTTTTTCAACTTCTTTGCGACTTATACAATAGACGATCCCCGATTCACCTTTGTGGCGTTGGATGACATCGACCACTTGCTGGATCCGATTGTTGGAAGGCAGCATTCGATAAACCAGATTGGGTCGGTCAAAATTGCCGACCAACATTGTGGCATCAGCGATTCCCAGTTGGCTTGCAATATCTGTGCGGACCGGTTCGGATGCGGTCGCGGTAAATGCATGTACCGAAGTGCCTGGAAAACGTTGCTTTAGAACTTTTAGGTCGCGGTATTCGGGGCGGAAGTCATGTCCCCACGCACTGATACAGTGGGCTTCATCAATGGCGAAGAATGACAGTTTCGCGGTCTCCAAAAATGTCAACATTTTCGGTGTCAATAAACGCTCGGGTGACACATACAGCAACTTCAAACTGCCGGTCTGAATTTGTTTGGCGACCGCTTGTTGTTCAGCGGCACTTTGGCTGCTGTTAACAAAGGCGGCGGGCACCCCGTTAGCAACCAGTGAATCGACCTGATCCTTCATCAAAGAAATTAAGGGCGATACCACTACCGCCATCCCATCCAAACAAATGGCTGGAATTTGAAAGCAAATGGACTTGCCGCCACCGGTAGGCAGCACCGTTAGGCTATCGATCTTGCTAAGGACGCACTGGATCGAATCGGTTTGCAACGGTCGAAAACTGTCGTAGCCCCAAACGTCGCTTAGAATCTTGCCCGCGTCTTCCAAGGTTGGTGACATCTTCATAACCCAATTGTTTAGATCTCTATTAACGTTCCATCGAACCCGGCAGACCAAAAAACACTAAGCTTCACTGGTGCCCTACGGATTTTCAGTTCCAGGCACCGTAGACATTAGCCGCTCCTACAATGACGGCCTCCGCAAAACCACCGTGTCCATGACTCCGTGTCCATGACTCCGTGTCCATGACTCCGTGTCCATGACTCCGTGTGTACGGGTGTCTATCCAACGCGATGTAGATAGTCACGTGGCAGGCGTTATCTTTTTTTATGCCACCGCCAATATGCCATCGCAATTAACGAAGCCAATGGCGCTGAATTTCCGGATAGTTTACCAGGAAAAGTCCGCCTTGCAAAATCTGGCGGGTGGCTATCTGACTGCTAATTCGTAAGAAAAAAAAAGATTAGGCATTCTGATGATCGAATTACGTTCCATAACCTGGATTTCCGCGGTTGGACTGTCCGCAGCGGACATCAACGATACTAGAGAAGATTAGTGTTCGGCGCAGCCACCCTTTTGGGAACACTAATCGTCACTAGTCGGTGCTTTGCTAGAATTGTACGGCCTCTGCCATCGGAAAACGTAAGGCAGACATCGGGTTAACGTGCGACATTAGCCATCCGGAATCGTTTCCAGAAAGGCTGGCTGCTGAACCCGTACGGCTAGATCGAGCAGTTCTGGATCGGAGTTTGGTTCGCGGCCATTAGATAGTTATCCACATCGTTGGCCACGATCACGCCGTAGTTGATTGTACCTAACCAACCTGACATGATGATGCCGACACTACCGGCATGGTACAGTCCGGGAATCTGTTGAGGTAGACTTCGACTGACCTCCAACCCTTCGAACTTGGTTCCAAAACTGGCTCCGTCTTGATGCATAGTGTAATGTCGGAAGGTCCGTGGAGTGGCCGCTTCGGCGTGAATTACCTTTTGGCGACAATTGGGCAAGTACTTTTCCAGAGCATCAAGAGTGTTTTCCACCAAATCCGCCTTGCTGGCCTTGTACGCTTCCTCATCCAAGTCCGCCCAGTCCTCCCAGCGAGCGTTGGTGCTTGACACAACTAGATGCCTTTGCTTGCCAGTGGGACGCATGTCCGGGTAGTAGAAGCTGAACGTGCGACTGGTGATATCTCGACTAAGTAGCAGGTCCGTTTGAAATCGTTCGGCAGTAGAACTAAACAGTAAATCGCCCGTGGATCGCTCTACTGTGACTTCTGGGTCCAACGCCATGTAAACTTGCGTGCTGGAATTATTGACTCGGACTTCACGGGCTTTGTCGCGAAACGATTGATCAAAGTATTCTTCACCTACCATGCCAAACAACGTCGACAAGAGATTGGCATTGGAAACCACCGTCTGGGTCTTGATCGTTCGCCCATGTACTTTTACACCCGCCACTTTGCCGTTTTCAATGACGATCTTTTCAGCTGGACAGTTGATTGCAATGTCGACTCCATTGGCCACCATCTCTTTTTGCATCAATTTGACCAAATGGTCCGTGCCGCCCTGAAAAACATAAACTCCCTTGGACATGAAATTCGAGAAAACAATTCCGTAGGTGATTGCCGGGTCTTCTAAAGTGGATCCGTTGGCGTAGGTGATTGGTTCCATCAACAAGCGAACCACATCTTCGCGTCCAGGAAAAAAGCGTTCGAACAATTGCCCAGTTGTGGTGTCTCGTTCGTCGTAGAAATTCATTCCGCGGGCGGTGTCGAAGAATTCCTTGATCGTCGCTTCGGTAATTCCAAATTGCTTTTGCAGCAACAGAGTAAAGTCTTCGCGGTTGTATTTGGTGGTCAACGAAAACATTGGGTTGTCAAATCGGACGCCTTCCAAGGGCACGATAGAATCGTCGATCTCTTTCGACCAATACCGACGGCAACTTTTTACCATCCCGTACGGAAAACCATGTAAAGAAATATCAAAAATGTGCCCGCCAGGACGCTTGAACCACGTGGCCAAGCCACCCAACTTGTAGTGCTGTTCTAGCAGCAACACTTTGCGACCACTACGAGCTAAGATGTTCGCCGAAGTTAGACCGCCTAGGCCACTGCCGATTACCACGACATCGTAATTGTCGGCAACATCTTTCAAGAAATCTTTAGGCATGAAATCAACTCTTCGGTTTTCTGTAATTTCGAAACTAGGCTGCAAGTTCTGGCACAGTCAGTGGCAACACGCGGGACGCCCAACCCAAATCAACATTGCTTCTGGTTCAACCGCCACTGCCGGATACGGTTGGCAGAAAAATGTGCTTTGCTCTTAAGTGTGATGATCTCACCCAAGTGCAAGTTCGCACAACTAGCCATTGGCTACCGCAAACAATACTGGTTTGCCATCGAAATACCACTGATGATCGCGCCCACAATTCCAACAAATCCCTGATCGGTTCCGCACAGGTAAACGTTGTCCAAATCGGTCTTGCCATCTAGACGTTTTCGTGGCGCCCCATAGACGGCCCCGTTGTCGTGCCATGTGAATCGCTTGATGGTCTTGGGCGTGAACATATCCGTTTCGACGGCGTGATGGCGGAATTCTGGAATGAATTGGACCGCGCTATCAGTGGACAAATCGTACCAACGCAGTTTCTGTTTTTTATACTGGTCTTCATCTAGAGAATTCCAGCGATCAAAGTCAGCGATGGTGGTGATTCGGACCACGCCTTCAGGTAGTTGTTGTTGGTCGGCGTATGCATAATTGTTTGGAGAACAGATCACGCCCGTCCGAACGTCGCATAGTTGATCTTCCGGCGGTTGCCAATGAAACTTCGGACTATCATTGTAGAAAACGATGGTGTCCTTGATCCCCAGTTCCTTGGGTTGGCAATTGAGCGCGGTTATTGTTTCAATAAACGTCAATTGCCCCGCTTCTTTTTCAGTCTGCGGCGAAACGCCGTGAATCAACCGTTGTGTTTCAACCCACCCACTAGACGACAAAATGCGTTTGGCTTGAATTTCTCGGCCATCATCCAATACCACGCCGACCGCATGATCGCCATCGGTTACAATTCGATCCACACCGTGCCTAAGCAAGAGGTTTCCGCCAAGTGAACGGAACCTTTTTACAAGGTTCTTTAAGATCAGTCGAACCCCTTTGAACGGCCTGGCAAATCCCTCCAAAAAGATACTCCGAAACATGATGCAGAACTGGCCCCAGTCCATATCATGCTCTCTGGCATTTCCGTACCACATCAGTGGGCATAGCAGCATGTCAATCAGCAACGGGTCGGTGAAAATTTCGCCCAGGACTTTTCGAGTCGAGATGTCAAACGCGGCTTGGTCCAAGTCGTCGTAATCGATTACCTGGCTACGCAATTTTGCGAAGGCATCCACTTGATGGGGAAACGCCCGAGCGATTTCTGACTCAAGCACCGCGATGTCGTTGGAAAATTCCAAGTCCACACCGGGGAAGGCAATGCGAGATTGCTCTTGAGGCGAAAGAGAAAAGTCTTCCCACTGAAAACGTAGTTGCCTAAGCAAACGAGCCAGCGGGCCCTTCTTCGCACCTTTGGGAGTAAAGTTGGTTACCGCGTGAAGGCCAACATCATAGTCGCGACCATTCATGCGATAAAAAGAATTCAAACCACCAATCGTATTATGGCGTTCGACGATTGCGACACTTTGGTCGTAGTAAGCAAGGCGAATCCCGGCCGCCAGCCCACTCATACCGGCACCAATAATCAATGTGTCGTACGAGTCAGCCATAAGTTCTACACGATCATCAACGGATTTACACAACGGTCAAAATTTCAACGATTCTCAACATCGGTTCACCGACTTAACCAAACGCGATTCTGTCTAAATCACACAGCCTTAAGACCGGCCCCGCTTGAAGAGATTCACAGTTGCCAGGATTCCTAGCTGAAAAATCGACAATTCGCTGACCCTGAATCGATTCCTCAACTGTTTAGATTTATGCTTACCGACTCGACAACAATCGCATTGCGCCAATGTGCCGACAGGCAGCGTCCTCTGCGAATCTAGCAGCTCTATCTGGACTGCTCTATCTGGACTGCTCTATCTGGACTGCTCTATCTGGACTGCTCTATCTGGACTGCTCTATCTGGACTG
>JBDNHU010000002.1:0-8869 GCA_041688615.1 Mariniblastus sp.
CGTCTGGTCATCCATGCGTCTGGTCATCCATGCGTCTGGTCATCCATGCGTCTGGTCATCCATGCGTCATTCAGGCTGAACTTCACCCCAGATTCAGTCCGTTCCAGTTCATTTCAACTCAAATTAGGTTAACGCGTAACGCCGTTTCAGGCGATATTTCAACTTGATTCCTGCAGCCTTTAAGCTAGGCGAGCAGGAGTTTGAGAAAACGCTAGGCGATGATGTCGGTGATTACTTTGCCGCCGTCTACGATCTCGATGGGACGATCGCCCGGAGCCATCAGTTCTTTATCGGCAACAATTCCCATGCGATCGTAAATCGTGGTTGCCCAATCCTCAACCGAAAGTGGATTGTCTTCAGGTTCACTGGCGGTCGCATTGCTGCTGCCGTAAACGACGCCGCGTTTCAAACCGCCGCCTGCCATCACGGTCGTGAAGACTTTAGGCCAGTGATCGCGTCCGCCGGTCTGATTAATTTTTGGAGTTCGCCCAAACTCGCTGCATAGACAAACCATGGTGCTATCCAAGAGTCCTCGTTCGTCCAGATCGCTAATCAAGGCTGCAAAGCCTTGGTCCAATGGTGGCAATTGACCTCGCATCGCACCTTCAATATTGTTGTGATGGTCCCAGCCGCCGTAAGTTAGCGACACGAACCGAACGCCGGCCTCGACCAGGCGACGAGCTAGAAGCATACGTGACCCTGCTTGATTTCTTCCGTATCGATCGCGAAGGCCTGGGTCTTCTTTGTTTAGGTCAAACGCCTCTCGCGCTTTTTCGCTGCTTAGCATCGAGTAAGCGCGTTGGTAAAACGTGTCGACCGCATCTAAAGAGTCGGCTTTTTCTCTCGAGACAAAATGCTGATTGACTGCGTCCAGCATGCTTCTTCGACGACCAAACCGCTGTTCATCGACTCCGCCAGGCAATTGCAGATCTCGCACTTGGAAGTTCTGCTCGGCCGGATCTGAGCCCAAGCTGAAGCCTGCAAAGGATGAACTTAAGTATCCGGTACCCGCGAAGGTGTTAGGTTGATTAGGGACAAAAACGTAGGGTGGCAAGTTATTTCTAGGGCCAAACTCATGAGCGACTACACTGCCCATACTTGGGTATTGCAGGGCCGGGCTTGGGCGATAGCCCGTAAACATATTGTGAGTGCCCCGTTCATGAGCCGCTTCGCCGTGCGTCATCGAAGGCAGGATGCAAAGCTTGTCAGCAATCTTCGCGCTGTGCGGAAGTAGTTCGCTGAATCGAACGCCGGTAATGCTGGTCGCAATGTTCCCAAGTGGGCCACGATATTCCAGGGGCGCGTAGGGTTTGGGGTCAAACGTCTCTTGATGGGCCATTCCGCCAGGCAAGAAGATAAAGATAACACTCTTGGCGGTGCCTTCTTTGCTTGCGTAGTCTTTCTGATCTGCTTGAGCTGATTGGATCTTCAGGAAATCGGTAAAAGTGAGTCCCAAGCCAGTCAACGCACCCACGGTTAGCAAGTTTCTACGCGATAAAACGTTGTCTTTACACTTCATGAGACTGATCCTGTTCTTAATCAAAAACGGTTTGGGGCACTCGAGCGAAGGTCGGCTGAAACGTTACCTAAGTGGGGAACGCAAGCTAAGCTGCTAGTTAGTAATCTTCCAGTCGCTTCAAGATCCGCAGTTGCGAAGTTAAGGCTAGAAGCGAAGAATTGCACCTTAGATCTAACTTGAGCTCTGACTTGGAATAACCAATCTGAAGAAATCAAAATTGGTTTTACAAAGTTCATGGGTTCAAGGTTTCAGCGTGTTCGTTCAAGCCCTCGATTTGGTGGGGAGTTTGTTCGTTTTTTGGCGAGCATCTTCAAGTGACTGGCGGTTGTTAACGTTGCCTGACAGTCGATCAAAGTTCGTGTCAACGTTTTTTTAACCGCTGGCGATCACTTGTTTAGGTTGGGGCGCAGCAAATGTGAGTGGATTCAATTGCAGCGAGTCCATTTGAACTCTAGTTCAGTTTTCGGCGGTTTTTCTAAGCCTGACGGTCGTTGTTGCATTGTATCAACACGGACCGAAGAAATAGCATCTAACCGCTAAAATTGTCGCAAACCTCCCACGGATTCACAACGCTTGCCAGTTATTAAAACACTCAACGCCGCAATTTCGCAGGCGGTGTTGAAATGCGGTCACGGTTGCTGGCAATTGGGTATTGCTTGGGAAACGCTTTCAGCATTGGGTAAAATCGGCGGATAGCAAACCGAACATGGGAATTAAGTTGCGTTTGGTAACCTTGGGCGTTGATAAACCAGGACGTTGGTCGCCGATTTTCAACTGGATTTATCGTTCGACAAAAGCGTCGAATGGCCTATTTTGAATGGGGAATTCAATGACCTGTGTCGGACGGGGAGTCCTAATAATTGGCGGGGATTTGTGGACACAAGCAAACTTGTGACTAACAAAACGTAATATGTTGACCTTCTGAACATAACAAATGTGAACTCAAATACCAGCAGAAACCGTGCGAAACGCGAAACTTCCCGCCCTTATTTGAAACACGCAGCAAACCTTTGGTCAGCCTTGGTTCTAAAAGACAAAAGCACTGAAGTGCCATAAGTAACATTTTCGCCGTTGTTTGGGGCCAGGCTCTAGGCCTACCTCCTTTAAGTTCCCATCGTTAAGCAAGTCATTGCTTGCTATCACGACCCGCAGGCGGTCTCACCAGCAACATTGTAACTGTCTTGGTTTCACCCGTCAATAAATACACATTTAGTAGTGGTTTTTTAAAGGGCTATGGGCGGCCGTTAACGTGGATATTGCAGGGCCATTTCTTTCCTTGGGTCAGGAAGTCAAATAAAAACAAAATAAAAGCAGTGGGAAGTTGGCTCGTTTAGTGGTGAATGTGTTTTTTACGAAACTTCGCAACTAAAGAGTGGGTTATTGCGAAGGTTCGACCTAGTTTGACGTGTCCGTGCGAGCCCAAGGGTAGTGCAGGATGTTTGACTCAGTCGTTCCGATGATTCGGGCAATCATTTGGGCGAATCCGCCGGAAGTTGCAGTCAAAGCGGACTTTGTTGGTAGGCACCTTGTCTTGGACAAGCTACAAAGTCTTGGCCAAACTACAAAATCTTGGCCAAACTAGGAACTCTTGGCCAAACTAGGAATTCCGTTGACAACCAGGGCGATGGACTACAGGGCGATGGACTACCGGGCGTCTGGCCAAATTAGGTTTTGGTGGCCCTTATGGCTCAATTGCATGCAAGGTCAACCAACAGGAGATGGACGTTTAGGCGGTTGAATTGGCTGCCAAGCGGCTGATTTGCCAGAATTCACGGAACTTTGTAGCGGCAGGCGTGTTTTAAAGTTAGGTCGGCGTAGTCAACCGGAAAGCAGAAAGCTGCCTGGGCCAACAGTGCTGGTTCTCGGGAATAGATAGGGTGCTCAGGAAAAGTACGGGCTGCGTCACGTAAGTGGTTCGAAATTGGGTGATTCGAAATTGGGACACCAGACCGATCGCACCGGAAATGAAGTTGCCCTAGAAATTAACTAAGTTAGACATTTGAAACAGAATAGATTCTTGTTAGGAGATAGAAGTATGAGACGTCAACTGCTGCGACGCCGAGCTCGGGCTTTGGCAACTCGTCAAGGTTTTACGTTGTTGGAACTGATGATCGTCATGGGCATCATCGTGATGCTTGCCGGTTTGGCCGTTGCTGCATTGTTGAACGCAAATGATGACGCGATGGAGGGAGTTGCTAAGATTAAGGCGGCTCAGTACGCCGAAGCTTGCAAGCAATACAAAATCAAGGTCGGCTTTTGGCCTCAGCAATTGCCAGACTTGGCTCAGCGTCCACAGAATGTCAGTGAGAAGAAGTGGCGTCGACCTTTCGTTGACAAATTGGAAGCGGATCCATGGGGAAATCAATTTACGCTTCAAACGGATGCGATCAACAACAAGGTGCGAGTGACTTCGTTCGGTCCTGACGGAAAAACGGGTACCGAAGACGACGTTTCCAGCGACGACGTTTAATGATCAACTTTTGGGTTTATGATCGCCACTAGATCAGCCGTCAAGGTTGAGCGTGGCTGTGGGGTATTGGTTTTGCGATCAATCCATCCGCCTGAAATGAAATTGGATGATCGTGGCAACTCAGGGGCTGCTGCGATTCAAATGCCCGCCAGTGCTGCGGGCATTTTTTTTGAGTAAGTCGGTCGAATCGTTTTGTTACGAACATCGCCCACGATTGGCTGCATCAAAGGCGCCCGAGTTAGTGCACTAAAGCTTGGGCTGTGCTGAAATTAATACAGTGAAATTGGGCCGTGTAGTTGGTTTTGTGTAGTCAAGCGTTCCGGGCGTTCGAGTCGACCATCGTATGTGGTGAGGAAACAAATGGCACAATGGAAAGTTCTTCGAAATCGCAGCGGCTTTACCTTGCTTGAGGTGATGCTTGTTTGCGCGGTGCTGATTTTGCTTGCGTCGATCACGGTTCCGATGGCAACCGACGCGGTGGATTCGCATCGGTTGAAGGCTTCGGCAGATCGTGTGCGTGGAGCCTTTGCAGAGGCTAGGAATCGAGCGATTCGTTCGGGTAATGAAGTCGCATTCTATTGCCAGCCAGGATTTCGAACATACTTCGTATCGCCGTTTGATCCATTGGCGAAGACTCAATTGCCGAATTTGCCGGATGAGGAAAACTTCGCCAACGGATCCTCCGACCTCCGTAGCAATGTTCTTGAGGTGGGGGTTAGATTCGCCGGCGAACAGATCAGCCAGGACTCGCGATCTTCCGGGTCTGGCAGCAGTGATGTCCCTGGCTACCAGCGGATCTTGTTTTATCCAGACGGAACGGTCCAGTCGGCCAGGTTGTATTTGTCGAATGAAATTGGGGACGTGCTTCGGGTTGAATTGCGCGGGTTAACCGGCACTACGACCGTTAGCGACTACCTAGATATCTCGGAGATCGAATGATGATGACATTGAGGGAGTCTCCGGGTTGTCTTGCCTGTCCAAGTGTTGGTTTTTCCAGCGTGGGTAGGGGCCATCGGGGCGAGCGAAACGCGATGACGCTGCTGGAAGTTTTGTTGTCGCTATTGGTGCTGATGGTTGCGATTTCTGGAATTTCTGGCCTTATTATGATGGGCAGTTACAGCGCGGCGGATGCGAAAGATTTGACAATGGCTCAAGTGCTTTGCGAAAGCAAAATGTCCGAGGTGGCGTCGGGCGTTAGTGAGGCGGCCAGCAGTAGTGGCGGTTTTCCAAACGAACCTGATTGGACGTTTACCGTTGAAACTTCGCCTGCGGGAACACCTGGCTTACTGAGTGTTCGGGTGACCGTTCAACAAGACAGGAATCAAATCGAAAATCCGATAGAATTTTCGCTTGTACGTTGGATGCCAGATCCCAATTTTGATGTGGAAGCAGCGGAATAAAATTATGGGCCAACCTATACTGAATTTGAACCACTTCCAAACTTGTGACGGGTCAAGCAAGCCCGCGCACTCCTGTGTGATGAAATTCGCAGCAAAGCCGGATTTGTATGGGAAGGGTTCACCGGATTGTAAGCGTCCTGATACAAGGCTGCGGCGTGAATTTTTGGGTTTCACATTGATTGAAGTTGTGTTGTCGCTGGCGATTTCCATTGTTCTGATGGGATTGCTGGCCAGTGCAACTCAAATGTTTTTGATGAATTTGGATAACGAACGCGACGAATTGGAACGAGCTCGGGCGGCGCGAGCGGTGCTGCAAGTGATGGCCGACGACTTTCGCGCGGCGGTGCAATACAAGGAAATCGACACCACTGCCTTAGATGAGGCGATCGCGTCGGCCGAAGCCATGCTGCCCACGGGCGAGGAAGAAGAAGTCCAGGAGGAAGAGGAGCCTGTGGTGGTCGAGCAGCCTGGATTGGCGGGGGGGCCGGATTCCATTTCACTGGACATTTCTCGTTTGCCGAGACGTGATCAGTATTTGCCTTCGGTTGACCCAAAGAGCGGACAGATCATTTCGTTACCAAGTGAAATTCGTAATATCAATTATGTGGTCGGCGTCGCGGAAGAGTATGGCGGACAAGATCCTGTGAACGCAACCCGACGGGTGGGATTGCTAAGGATGGAATTTGATCGGGCTGCAACGCGATATGCGGATGAAGGTGGCGGCGCAATGCCTGGTTATGAAATGCTGGCTGAAGAGGTGAAGCAATTGGGATTTCGCTATTTTGATGGGGAGAGTTGGGCGGATACTTGGGACACGAACGAGATGCGAACTTTGCCCGTTGCGATTGAAATCACATTGTTGGTTGATACAAGAACCGCCGAGTTTCGAGCACAGCAGGCGCAGGCCGGTGATCGAGATGCTGCGTTTGGGTTGCAGCAGTATGTAACTACGGTTCATTTGCCGTTAGCGGAATCCGTGGCAGCGATTCAAGCCCGCGAGGAGCTGAAGAATTATGTTGAATAAGAATATGCTTTTGGCAAATCACAACCGTTCGGGATTCGTTTTGCTGATGGTCCTGGTGGCCGTGATCTTGATGTCCTTGTCTGCCTATTCGTTTGCAATCTTGATGCGGACTGAAGAGGAAGCGACGATCCTTGCCGGGTATCGAACACAATCCAGGCTATTGGTCGATTCGGGTGCCGAGGCGATGCGTATGTTTTTGGCTCAGGATCGACAAACCTTGCGTGATGCTGGCGGGTTGTGGGACAATTCGGCGATTTTTCAAGGGCGTTTGATTCGGCAAGATCCCGAACCGGAGCCCGCAACCACGGGATATTTTTCCGTGATTGCCCCCGGGATGGACCAGGACGGCTATCTGTCGGCCTTTCGTTATGGCTTGATTGATGAATCGACACGGCTGAATTTGAATATTTTGCCGAAGATGGATGAATTCCAGCCCGATGGCGGCAAGCAGTTGTTGATGGCATTGCCCGAGATGACCGAGGATGTAGCCGAGGCGATCCTGGACTGGATCGATACCGACGATGAAAGTCGACCTAGCGGTGCTGAAGCCGGCTACTATACGTCGCAAAGCCCGCCCTATATGCCCAAGAATGGTCCGTTGTCTAGCGTCGAAGAATTATTGCTGGTGCGTGGAGTTACGCCCGAATTGTTGTTTGGAAATGACGTCAATCGCAACGGGATGATTGACGACCAGGAGATGGTTGAGCAGTTGTCGGTGACCTCGGATCCCGATATGCAACTGGGTTGGGCGAACTTCATGACGATCTTCTCGCAAGAGGCGAATAAGAATTGGGAAGGCTTGCAGCGGGTGAATATCAACGGAGAAGACCTAGTTCAATTGGAACGCGACCTGAGTTCGGTGATGTCTAGCCAATGGGTCAATTTCATTTTGGCGTATCGTATTAACGGGGCCTTCCAGGGGGAAATGCCGGAAGAGGGTAAAAATGGTGAGGCGTTCGGCGAAATCGATCTTAGCGCCCAAGAAGGAAGTAATCAGTTTCTTCAGATACTTGATTTGATCGATTCCAAGACCACGATCACTTGGGACGGTCAGGAAGTCGAAACGGTCTTGCAATCACCGATTTCCTCGGATGATTTGGCGAGATTCGGGATCGGGGTGGCGACCATGATGGACAATTTGACCGTGATCCAGGCGGCTACGATTCCAGGCCGGATCAACATTATGCAGGCTCCTCGTCGAGTGATCTCCAGCATCCCAGGTCTGACCCCAGAGCAAGTGGATAAGATCATTCAGGTTCGCGAATACGAATTGAATGACCCCGATTTGACCGATATTAATCGCCGTTACGAGACCTGGTTGTTAGTCGAATTGATTGTCGATCTTCCAACGATGCGATCGATATCACCCTTCGTGTGTGCTAAGGGTGATGTGTATCGTGCGGAAGTTATCGGTTATTTCGAAAATGGGGAAGCGACCAGTCGGGCAGAAGTGGTTTATGACACGACTGAACCTTTGCCTCGGCTACTATTTTGGAGAGATAAAAGTCATTTGCCGTTGGGGCAAAGTGTTGAGAATTTAGGGATAGTTCCTGCAAATATAGATGACTAGCGAAACTTGGCTTGTTGTTTGATGGTTCAATTGAGATCAATATTCAGTCTTACTTACGAACTAGCTGAAAAAATTAGCGGTTGGTCGCGTAGAAACGAACCAAGGTCCTTGCATTTTTGGGCCAACCTAATGGTAAAAATCAGAAATACATTATGAGCAAACAAACGTTTATCCTGCTGAATGAAAAAACTGCCTGGGTGGGTTCAGGGCAGGTGGGAAATCGTCCGGAAGTCAGTAGTTGGGAATCGATCCAAATTCCCAGCGAAGTCGGGATGGAAGCCTTGGCCCATTCGCTGTTGGATTTGATCAATAGTGGCAAGCACGCCAAGCGGAATGCGGTGTTGATTCTTAGCCCGCAGTATTTCGAGAATCGTCCGTTTCAGGTGCCGCCGGTTGGGCCGGCGGAAATGCCAGCGATTATCAATATGTTGGCCAAGACCCAACTGTCACAAGCGACTGAGGATTCGATTGTCGATTTTGTGTCGATGCCAGTCAGTAGTTCGCAACCTAATCAGCAAGCATTTGTTAGTGCAACTTCCAGCAATACCAATCGTCTGCTGCATGCGTTGAAAACCAAAGGTGTATCCTTCTCTCGGATCTTGCCCCGGATTGTCGCGGGTGATCTGTTGCGTGCGGCCAATGATAATCAACGTCGCTTCACGATTACTGTGTTGCCAACTGAAATCGATATGGCGGTCACCACAGGCGAACAGTTGTTGATGGTTCGGACCAGCGTGTTGCCGGTGGATCCAACGATCCGCGAGAAAACGCTTCGCCGTGAAACGGCTCGCAGTGCAGCAGTCTTGGCTGCAGAATTCGGCTCGCTGGAAAACACTCGTTGTTTTGTCTCAGGCGAACCGTCGGACACTGCTGTGGTTGCTGACTC
>JBDNHU010000193.1:0-4772 GCA_041688615.1 Mariniblastus sp.
AAGCCCTCCAGCGGAAACCTGAAGCTGAACCTGAGGCGTTGGCTTTGGAGTCGAAGACGGGATAGCCCATCCATCGCGGCTTCGCCCGAGTTCTTTCCTTTCGCCTACGGCTCAAGGAAAGAACACCGGCGAAGAAGCTTGTAAGTCAATCCAAGAATCATTAACCTATACAGTATTCAGAGATCACCATCAGTTTCAACAATAAAACGGACATCCCCCGATTATGCGTGTCGAAGAATTATTGTGGTTCAAATTTGCACTCGATACCAGGAGCGTTCCAATGGAGAAGCGACTTGTTCTTACCCAGAAAACTTGGCTAGTTGTCATCCGTCGCATCCGCCGCGGTTTTCTCGGACAATGGATTCAAAATAACGACCAGTGTTCTGGGCGAATCTTGCATCCAACGCTGGCAACGCTGTGGATCCTAACCTTGCTTGGTTGCGGCAGCAGCGAGATGCAGCCCATGCAGCAGGCAGAATTTAGTGCAAGCCATGAAGCAGGAAGTGTTCGTCCAGGATTTCAGGATGCTACCGCCTTGCCTGAAAAGGCAAGTTCAGCGAACAATCAAACGCCGGTCACGGGAAATAGCCAAACCAACGTCGCTGATGTGCGTAAGATCATCTACACCACCAAGTTAGAATTCACGGTCGCAGATCTACTAGCAACCAGTGCTGGCCTGAAAGCCATGGTGGAAAAAAATCAGGGATACGTCGCATCCGAACAGACTGATTTGAATGATAGGCAGTTTCCCACGGGCACCTGGGTGGTTCGAATTCCTATCCAGAACTACAGTGATTTTCTGGCCTCAGCAGGTAGCCTTGGTTGTTTGAATCATCAGTCGTCGACCACTAAAGAAATTACTGACGAATTTGTCGATATGCAGGCAAGAATAGTCAACGCTAAGCGGTTGGAAGAGCGAATTCTCAAGCTTTTGGAACGTTCGTCCGATCGACTGGCTGAGGTAATTGAAGTCGAGAACGAACTGTCTCGCGTGCGTGAGATCATTGAAAGATTGGAGGGGCGTTTGCGATACTTATCCGATGCCACCGACTTGACCACGATTACGATTTCAGCCGATCAGGAGAAGGACTACTTGCCTGCGACAGCCGCCACTTTTTCGCAAAGAATCAGGATGCGCTGGGAATATTCGCTTACTGTTACCACTAATTACGTGCAGATATTTGTATTGATTATTGTCGGTTTGTTTCCGTCTGCACTGGTGTTGGCGATGCTTTCGCCGTTGTTTTGGGCTGTCTACTTACTTCGCAGGCGATTGTTGGGTGTTGGTATTGTTGAGTCAACACAACGCAACGGTTAATCCTTATGGGGCAAGCTTAGCGTTTGGCGGATCGCGTATGAACGAATGGACTGATTGAATTCGTTTCGGGCAATGCAGACTGGAAAACTGACCTGCCGGATCTATTTCTTCGCGGGCAGCAGATCAATAACCGCTTCAAGATCAGCAATCAGGTCCAGCATGGATTGATAGCGGTCGTCGGCTTTCTTGGCGATTGCTTTGGAAACGATGTTGTCCAATTCCGGTGGAATATTTCGAAACAAGGCCTGCATGCTAGGTTTAGGAGGGTTCCAGGTGGTAATGAATTCAAAGGTTTCGTCGATGTTTCTTCCTCGAAACGGTTCTTTTTGGGTCAGTATTTCGTACAGCACAACGCCTAAGCTAAAAATATCGCTTCGATCGTCCACATAGTGATTGCCGCGAACTTGTTCTGGCGACATATAAAGCGGGGTGCCTAAACGTTGTCCGTTATTGGTCAGTGTTCGCAATTGATCGACCGACGGATCGTCTTCCTTTTGTACAGGAAGTAAAGGCTCTTGGGGCAAATTCATTTCGGATGATGAAACGGGAATCGAATGGTTACTCATTTTTTCGATGGCAGAGGTTTGCAAGGAGGCATCACCTCCATTGGGCGTTTCAACCGCGGCATTGCCTTCTTCGGTCTTTTCAATTTCATCGGGGTAACCCCAAACTTTTGCAACGCCCCAGTCCAAGACAATCACTTCGCCAAAGTTTCCTACCCAGATGTTTTCGGGTTTGATATCTCGATGGATGACGCCGCGGACATGCGAGTACGCTAACGCTTGAGCGACATTGATTGCGATATCGATAAGGCGTCTAAGTGGGAACGCAAATTCGGTATCCGGGTCTTTGATAGAAAGTCGTTTGATCACCTCCAAGAGATTCTCTCCCGAAATTCGCTTCATTGTGAAGTAAATTCCTTCGACGGGATCATTTCCGATTTCATAGACGGGAACGGTATTGGGATGTTGCAACTGAGCTGTTACTCGTGCTTCACGCAGAAACCTGCGGCGCTGTCGACCGTCCAACGCGACCGAAGCCAGCAAGGTTTTCATTGCAATGGTTCGGCCCATGATGGTATCCCAAGCCGAACGCAATTTCGCATTGGATCCTTGTGCCATGTCCACAAAGTTGGTGTAACGGTCCATCCCATGAGGCAATTCGACGGGAAGGTCGCGATCGGTGCCGGACAGAATAATGCCTTGGATCGTTTGGTTTGCGTTTGTCATTTTTGCGATCCTTGTGCGACCCTAAAATTTACGTTGGTCTTAGGTTGGGCTACTGGTTGGATAGAATTATCGCGGTTTTGTTGGGACTAGGAAGTCCACGCGAATTTAGCGTATCGTTTTTTGATATCCAATGCTGACTCATTTGGGCTGTTTTTAAAATAATACCGCAAGCCAATGCGCAAAAAAAGACTTGGAGATCGAATCTACGATCTCCAAGTCAGTAATTAACCTATTATGCGGCAGAAAATGGAACGGGCCAATCTCTTAGGCCATCGCAGGCAGTTTTGCACTCTTTACGGTCTTGATGATTTCGGCAGCAACCTTGTATGGATCCGCGTTGGATGCTGGGCGGCGATCTTCCAACCAACCTTTCCAACCATTTTCTACGGTTGCGATCGGAATTCGAATCGAAGCACCACGATCCGAAACACCAAAGCTGAACTTGTCAATGGATTGGGTTTCGTGCAGACCGGTCAAACGTTGTTCATTATCGGCACCGTAGACAGTGATGTGTTCCTTGATCCGAGGTGCGAAAGCGTTACAAATCGCTTCGTAAACTTCCTTGCTGCCGCAGGTTCGCAAAACTTCGTTCGAGAAGTTGGCGTGCATACCAGAACCGTTCCAGTCACCCTTGACTGGTTTACAGTGCCAGTTGATTGCGACACCGTGTTCTTCGGCAACGCGTTCCAGCAAATAGCGAGCGATCCAAGTTTGATCGCCAGCGTCTTCGGCGCCCTTGGAAAAGACTTGGAATTCCCACTGGCCGGCCATTACTTCGGCGTTGATGCCTTCGATATTGATACCTGCGTCTAAGCAAAGGTCCAAGTGTTCTTCAACGATTTCGCGGGCAAAAGCCTTGCCAGCGCCCACCGAGCAGTAATAAGGGCCTTGAGGACCCGGGTAGCCGTTACCTGGGAATCCGATTGGGCGATTGGTTTCCAAATCCCACAAAGTGTACTCTTGTTCAAAACCGAACCAAAAATCACTGTCGTTATCTTCGATCGTTGCACGACCGTTGGTTGGGTGTGGGCTACCGTCAGGCAGTAAGACTTCGGTCATCACCAAGAAACCGTTGCGGCGTGCAGGGTCTGTGAAAACAGCGACTGGCTTTAATAGGCAGTCTGAAGAATTACCAGGCGCTTGTTCGGTAGATGATCCGTCGAAGCACCAGATTGGTACGTCTTCTACTTTGCCACTGAAATCACTAACAATTTTGGTCTTGCTCCGCAGGCTTTGCGTAGGTTTGTAACCGTCTAGCCAAATGTATTCCAACTTGCACTTCGTCATTAGAAATCCTCAAACCAATTAGGTGAAACAAGAAATCGAAGGTTAGCCAGCTTTGTTTAGTCCATCAAAACTGCGGCATTGTCCTTCAAATCCAATTGCGAAAAACAAAATTTATCCACAACCTGCCTGAGTGCGACATGTTGCTATGCCAAGCGCGTCGGCCACCACACCGATTCGCTTCGCAAAACCTTCCACTCCATTGAAACGGTTAACAAACGTGTCCCTCAATTACAGTAAAATAACCGATTCTTCGCAAAGTAAAAGGGCTTAACTCTAAGGTGTTTTTGCAGGCCTTTGCAGCCAAATTTGGGTGTTCCCGATGCCTTAGGCGTTTCCGATGACTATTTGTTTACCGGAATCGACATACCCGAGGGTGCCCATTGAATTTCGTTGTTTGAAGCAAGTGACGAAGGCGAGCGTTTCAAGGGTTCACTTGATCTACCGCATGAAGGCAAATGGCACCCAGAGGCAATGGTCCGGGCGCGATTTGTGATCACGACTATTATTTTAAAAAAAAGCCGCCCTGCATTGCTGCTGGCGGCTTAATTTTAGCTTTTAAAGATTGAACCACCAGTTTCGAATTGACATCGAATGGCTCGTATTTATGGCCTGTTATTCGTCGTCGGCCTTTAGCCAAGGAGTCAAACAAGGCTGGTAGCTGCACAATTCTGACGCTTGGAAATACAACGCGATTTCACGCGTGGCCGCTTCAGGGCCGTCCGAAGCGTGTACCAAATTCATTTGGCGGCTGCTGCTAAAGTCACCGCGGATTGTGCCTGAGGCTGCCTTCAGGCCATTGGTGGCACCTAGCATTTCGCGCACCACTCGAATTACTTCCAACCCCTCAAGGACCAAAGCCACGACAGGCGCGCCGGTGATAAAAGCTTCTAAGCCCGGATAAAAAGGCTTCTCCACATGCTCGGAGTAATGTTGCTTTG
>JBDNHU010000194.1:0-24478 GCA_041688615.1 Mariniblastus sp.
TCCATTTGCCCTCGCAAGCATATCGGTTGGCGGCGAGAGGGATGCAGCTATGTCTAAATCTCATCGGTTGGCAATGTAAGGGCAAGCTTCTTATGAATCTCCAAGCTGAGAGATCGGTTTTGGGTTCGGGAAGAGATTCGACCCATTCAGGGTCGCAAAGACGCGGGGGATCGGGTCCGGAGGTGTTCGCTTCGCTCGACTTCCGGTCAATAGGTGGGACCCCAAACAGCCTGTGGGTTTTTAACATGCTGGGGTTTTTAAAAAATTGCGCTGAATTGTTTGCATCAGCGAATCTTATTGAGAACAACGTAGCCAAGCCCGGACTAAACCACCGGAACGATCGCAGGTGGAGATGCAATTATTCTCGCTTGAGCAATTGTTCGACGCGGATCATCCAGTCAAGATCGTTTGGCAATTCCTTCAATCGCTAGATTTGACCCAGCTGCATGAGCCGATCAAGGCGAAAGTTGGCAATGTTGGTCGCGATTGTATCGACCCTCAAAGCCTTTTTGCACGATGGCTTTTCGCGACGATCGAAGGCATCACCGGTGCTCGCAAGATCACGGAACTAACCACGCGTGACCTCCCCTTTATGTGGATTTGCGGCGGAGTATCGATCAACCGTCACCGTGTCAGCGACTTCCGTATCGAGCACGCTGATTTGTTGGATCTTTTTCTGACCGACTCAAGCCAATCAAACTATCACAGCAAGACATGCAAGACATGCAAGAGAAGTATAAGAAACAGTGTGGCGAGAATAGCAACGACAGACGTAGTGGACCGCGAGCGTCAACGACAGCCCGAAACCCCGCCATCTGCGGATGGGTGACAACGGAAATCGACTGGTGTTGAATGTCGATTCGCCAGTGATGGTAGCGCACAGATGATTGTGGCTGTGAAAGTGACCAGCCACGGTAGCGAAAACGACCTGATGCGTCCGATGTTTAAGGATGTGGTCGATCGCTAAGGCTTTATTGCGGAGGACTATCTTGTCGACGGAGGCTTCAGCAAGAGCGCAGCTATTACGGTTGTTGAACGTTCAGCGCCAACCGTTTTTGCCCCGCTCTTGCATAACAAAAACAACTCGATGAGGGTCAAAACCCGTACACTGCGCGAGCGAATGAGAGTCCGGAGATGATCGCCCACCGAACTCGGATGGGGTCTCCCCCCAGGGAAGGCAAAGTGCAAGCGTCGCAGTGCGATCGCAGAATCCCCCAACGCAGATTGTTGCGACCGAAACCTGATTCGATTTCGCGTACGTGGGTTAGCTTAAGGCAAGGTACAAACAAGCTGGCATGCCCTGGCTTTCAATCTCCTGCGAATGAAAAACCTATACAGTCCGCTGCACCAATCGAGTTAGTTGGAGGTCGTGATGTCAAAATAAGAGGCAAAGCGATAACAATTAGGAGCCAACTGTAGCCTCTCTTAGGCGGCTTGGCTGGTCTCCCAGTTGCCGCCGGTTTAAAATCTGGTCTTCGGCATCCCCAACCAGACCAAAAAATCGAAAACTCTCGCCCAGGGTCTAGCCGGAGAATGCTCAAAAGAAAAAACTCGCTGGCTCGCCAGGGTGAAATGCCGTGTGAACTCTTCGAGCGTCATTCGGGCAGTGAGTCCTTCGATTTCTTTCTAGATCTCGTTGGGGGAAGTAAGCAATTGGCTTGAGTTTGAGGTATGATACCGCCAATGAATTGATTGATAAGGTGTGTGGCCCCTGAGTGGGTTCAATTCAAAATGGTTGGGTCGTATCAAATAACCTGCCGGACCTTCCTTAGCACAATGCCCTGGATCTGTTAGAATAGGAAGGCGGCGTTTGAATTTTAAACACTCGAGTGGTTTCGTGGACAATGCCGACTCGCTTGGCCGACTCGCTTGGCCGACTCGCTTGGCCGACCCAAGACTTGTCCCGAATCCTGTGGTTTGTCGCAACGAAAATTGTGGGCCGGTTGGTGCGGAAATCGTCGGGAGTCGGACCCAGTTCCCCTTTCACTAAGCCCAGTTCCTCTTCGCTAAAATTGTGCGGTGTTCCAAAGCAAGTTCCCAATTGGTAAGGAAGCGGCTGAGCGCGAGTCCCTTGATCTTCCGGACCTTTCGGGCGGTACACTGCCCCACGACCAATTTGCCAATGACGCGATTTTTTAATTCGATCCCAGCCGGTCATCAGTGGTTGCCCGCCCGCTGTGAGCGTATTTCGTTTTACGCTCGTATGACAGTTTTTTTGCCCATGTTGAAGGATTGACCTTTGTCTGATTTAGTCCCAGGAAAACTTGCCCAGTATCGGCGGATTGTAGTCAAAATTGGCTCGTCGTTACTTACCACCGGTGAATCGGAGTTGAATCGTCCTTGGCTGTCCAGCTTGGTTGAAGATTTGGCGAGACTGGCCAAGGACGGGCATCAATTGATGGTGGTCAGTTCGGGTGCGATTGCCCTGGGCCGGCGTAGTATGCAGAGCACTCGGCCAGAATTGCTGGAGGGTTTATTGCGTTTAAATCAAAGTCAGGCGGCTGCGTCGATTGGCCAGATTTTGCTCAGCAGCGCTTACGATCAGCTATTGAGCGAATATGGCTTGAAGGCGGCTCAGATTTTGTTGACGATTGGCGACACCGAAATTCGCCGTCAATACTTGAACGCCAAAGCCACGATCGGCACGCTTTTGAAATGGTCAGCGATTCCGATTATCAATGAAAACGATACGGTCGCAACCGATGTGATTCGTTACGGTGACAACGATCGTTTAGCGGCCCGCGTGGCGTCGATGATGGATGCGGATTTATTGATTTTATTGTCCGATGTCGAGGGCCTTTATGCGGAACCGCCCGACGTCAACCCTGATGCCGAATTATTAGCCGAAGTTAGCGACATCACGCCCGAGATTCTGGCGATGGCAGGAGACGCAGCATCGATCCATTCACGAGGTGGCATGAAGACAAAAATCGAAGCGGCTAGGATCGCAACCGAAGCGGGTAGCGCGATGGTGATCGCCTCGGGACGCGAACTCCATTCACTACGCAGGCTGGACCAAAATGGACCCGGCACTTGGTTCACGGCCAATCCGGCAACGCGAAATGCCAAGAAACAGTGGATTGCGGGTGGATTGCATCTGCCGGGCAAAATCAGCATCGACAATGGTGCGTTCTTGGCCTTGGAATCAGGCAACAGCTTATTGGCGGCAGGTATTACCAAGGTGTCCGGAGATTTTGAACGCGGCGATAGTGTCGAGGTGATTGGACCCAACGGTCATGTGCTAGGCCGTGGTTTGATCGAATACGACTCGGCGGAGGCCCGTTTGATTGTAGGTTTGAAAACGGCGGAAATCATGCAACGCTTGGGGCCTAACATTCGTGCGGCGCTGATTCGTCGCGAAAACTTAGTGTTAAAAGTAGAAAACTTGATCGGGTTTTGAGCTCCAAGACCTCCTACCAACTCTTCCAAGGGCCGCCCAGAATCGATAATGGTAATAACAATGAATCCGACTCCAATCAGTGTCATCGAAACCATGCAACAATTGGGCCGCGCCGCGCGGACCGCTTCACGTCAGGTGGCGTTGGCGTCCACGCTGGTGAAACAAAAAGCGCTTCGCGAATCGGCGAAATCCATGTCCGCCAGTGCTAAGACCATTTTGGCGGCTAACCAGGTAGATCTGGTGGCGGCGGAATCTGCGGGATTGTCTGCGGCGATGGTTGACCGTCTGACTTTGGATCCCAAACGTCTGTCCGCGATCCAAGATAGTTTGTTGGCGATCGCGGAACTTCCCGATCCGATCAATCAGGTTATCGCCACGATTGATCGTCCTAACGGTTTGCAAATTCAACGAGTGCGGACGCCCTTGGGCGTGATTGGCGTGATTTTCGAAAGCCGGCCTAACGTGACGGCGGACGCGGGCGCTTTGTGTTTGATGGCAGGGAACGCCGTGATTTTGCGTGGCGGCAGCGATGCGTTTCATACCTCGGCCGCCATTCATCAATGTTTAGCGCAAGGATTGAAGTCTGCAGGCCTGCCCGAAACGGTCATCCAATTGGTGCCGACCATCGATCGAGGGGCAGTGGGGCAAATGCTGGCCGGATTGGATGGAAATTTGGATGTCGTGGTGCCACGCGGAGGCAAAGGTCTGGTCGCTCGGGTCCAATCAGAATCTCGCGTGCCGGTGTTCGCTCACTTGGAAGGTATTTGTCACGTTTATGTTCATGCGTCGGCTGACTTGCAGATGGCGATTCAAATTGTGGTCAATGCCAAGATGCGACGCACTGGCATTTGTGGTGCCGCCGAAACGTTATTGATCGATTCGAGCGTTGTCGACACTCACTTGGCACCGATCGTATCGGCACTGCAAGCCGCCGGTTGCGAAGTACGCGGCGATGAAACGGTGTGTCAAACCGTGGCTGGGTGTCTGGAGGCTACCGAAGTCGATTGGCAGACCGAATACTTGGCTCCGATTCTTTCGATCAAAGTGGTTCAGGGCATTGAAGCGGCGATCGGTCATATCGACAAGTATTCGTCTCATCACACGGAGGCGATCGTAGCCCAAGACGTAGCGGTGGCTGAGAAGTTTTTGAACCAGATCGACTCCGCCATTTTACTGCATAACGCATCAACGCAGTTTGCCGACGGCGGCGAATTTGGAATGGGTGCTGAGATCGGCATCGCGACCGGCAAGATGCACGCGCGAGGCCCGGTTGGAGTGGAGCAGTTGACTAGCTTCAACTACCGCGTTCGAGGCACTGGGCAAATACGAGCCGTTTAGGGCAGTGTCATGTATGCCCAACTGCCCAACTGCTTTCCTGCCTGCTATTAAGCGTGTTCTTTTTCCCGCGAATTTCGGTCGCAAGTTGACATCGGCTGAAGTCGCTCAGCCCGAACGTTTACGCAAGATACTCGCAAGTGGTTTGATTGACCTTCGCGTCGATCGATTTCACCAAGCGATCATCAGCCTTGTAGACCCTGACGCATTCCGTCCCTGCCTGCCACTCTGCCACTCTGCGTTCGTTCTGTTTCCTGCTGTTCAAGGAATTTACCGTTTGTTTGAAGTGGCGAAGTCCTCGGCCTACGAAACCAACACCCACAGCGGACATATCTACCACCGCTGTCATAACAGCATGGCGTCCGATCAGCACTGTCCGATCAGCACTGTCCGATCAGTACTGTCCGATCAGTACTGTCCGATCAGTACTGTCCGATCAGTATGGCGTTTCAGAGGCGACCGGCATGAAAGGGCCGCGAGGATTTCGGGGCGGAGGCGCCGGACTTGTTGCGGTCTTTGTGCTGAATCCAGCCGTTTGGATGCCTTGGGCCGGTTTCCGCCGGATATAAAAGGCCATTTTTTTCGGAAAACTTGTTATGGCGGGCGTTGGGTGACGACCAATCGCAGCTACCCGCATTGGGAGGACCCTAGAAAGTTGGAGGGGTTTGCCAGTGGTACCGGGTACGGTGATTGGCAACCAAGGGAAGTTACTTTGGTTTTTGCGAACGGAAATCGTCTTGTGCGGTATCATAAACGAGTTCGAATTTCGCAAAATCTTTTCAGGACTGATCAAATAGCCACGAAAGTTCGTGGTCGGGTTAAGGAACAAGGCAATGATTCGCATAAGATTAATCGGGTTTTTTGCAGCACTTGGATTGCTGCTGGTAGCGACACAAGCTGACAACAATTGGGCGGATGAAAATCTGGCGGAGGAAACTTCGGCGGATAACAAACTAGTCGTGTCCGCTGAAAATCGTGCCTTGGTGCCGCGATACCTGATGCCCTTGCTGCATGCTCCGGAAGTACAGAAGGAACTGAAGTTTTCACCATCGCAACTGGTTGCGTTAAGGAAATGGTTCACCGAAATTGATGGCGACTGGTTTCGGGTTCGTAATCAACCCGAAAGCAAACAGACTGAGGTTTTGGAGCAATTGGAACAACGAACTCGGCAATGGCTGGCAGCGAACACCAAGGTCGAACAGCAGAAGCGTCTGACTGAATTAGAGTACCAGGCGCAGAGTATCCGGGCGGTGTTGCGTTCGGATCTGGGTCGGTTGGTCGGCTTTACGGCCCAGCAACAACAGGAATTCGCCAAGTTGGCAACGCAAACTGATGCCGCCTTGTTGAAGGTGAAACTGGCTAACCATCGGGGCGAAGACACAAGTGAATTGGACACTGCTGCAGCTCAGAAGAAGGAACAGGAGCAGGCGTCTTTGAATAAGATTTTCGATGTGGACCAGCTTCAGAAAGTTAGCAAACTATTGGGGACGCCCTTTGACACGGCCAGCTTGACTCGGATCTATCCGCTGGCTCCGGACTTTGTGGGTGACCAGTCTTGGATCAATTCGTCTGGGCTCTCAATGGCACAACTGCGAGGCAAGGTGGTGTTGGTGCATTTTTATGCCTTCGAGTGCTACAACTGTCATGCCAATTTTCCAATCTATAAACGCTGGCAGCAGGATCTAGTTGACAAAGGTGTGGTGGTGATCGGAATTCAGACGCCAGAAACGGCTCGTGAAGGACAACTGTCCGCAGTAAAAGCGGCAGCCGAAGAAAAGGGACTTAAATTCCCAATATTGTTTGATACAAAATCCGAGAACTGGAAAGCGTGGGGGAACACGATGTGGCCGACCGTCTATGTGGTCGACAAGAATGGCTATCTACGGCATTGGTGGCAAGGCGAATTGAACTGGAAAGGCGCAACCGCCGACAAGAAAATCGAAGAGATTGTCGATCAATTGCTGACCGAATCAACTGAAGAAAATTAAGGAGCGTTCAGGCAACTTTTCAAACCCGCAGCTGCGGGCCAGTACTGTGGGATTGGCATTTTGTCTTTGGCTCGGATAGTGATCGTACGCAATTCGCCGAAAACTTGACGTACAAAACCCCTAGATCAACTGATAGGCTGCCCGGACCCTTAAGTTGCCTAGCCGGAAGACGGCGTGGCGATTTGCCCGCGAAAGATCACCCAGGACATGAAAACTTTAAGGAGGTGAAATGCTGCAACAAACGCCTGGCAAACGTTTGGAGTAGGGTTTGTTTGGATTCATAGGGTGGGTCGGTCAAGTGGTTCGGATTGGTTTCGGATTGGTTTCGGATTGGTTTCGGATTGGTTTCGGATTGGTTTCGGATTGGTGGCTGAAAGCGGGTCATGATAAGAAAGTGGCGATGAACATCGTTTTGTTTACGGACCAAGAACGGGCTTTGGGTGTCCAGGCCAGTGATCCTCGGGTTGAACATGTGCGGCATGTGTTGGGGTTGGCGGATGGGCAATGGTTTGACGCCGGTGTGATCAATGGTGATCGAGGCAAAGCGAAATTCGCCTTGGAATCAGAGGGGCGAATCCAGATTCAATTTCAATCGATGCAAGCAGTGCCCGAACTGTACCCGGTGGATGTAGTGGTGGGTCTAAGTCGCCCGCAGACTTGCCGATTTCTTTTGCGATCTCTGGCAAGTCTTGGGGTTCGGTCCATTGAATTTGTAGTGACCGATTCGGGCCAACGATCGTATGCATCAAGCCAGCTATGGACATCGGGCGAGTACCTGCAGATTGTCACCTCGGCGGTGTCGCAAGCGTTCGAAACCAAGCTGCCAGCGATTCGCTTTGATCGGACTCTATCCGAAGCGGCTAAAGCCTGGGGCGGGGGCTCGGGAGTACCTACGGCGAAAATTTGTCTTGACAACTACGAAGCGACCACAAGCCTGGGGTTGGCCATCGGTGGGGAGACGATGTCGGCCTGTTTGTTCATCGGGTCGGAGCGTGGTTGGTCCGACGGTGAACGAATGTTGATACGTGAGCATGGATTTGTAATGTCAAGTTTGGGTAGACGAGTGCTGCGGGTGGAAACCGCCGCAGTTGCCGCTGTGTCCGCGGTGTTGGCCAATACGTTTTGGAAAACTGAACTGGGGACGGTGAGTAGTCGGGATTAAAGATGGGTTGGAGTGGTGTTCTGGTGAAGACTGGGACGACTTTTGCCAACGGTTGTTCACGCGGGGATGAATTTAAGTTAATTTGATGGTTGCGTTGAAACTTCATTCATCGATTGGTGGCAGCAAAAGGATTCCCCGAATGCAATTGGAACAGACCATTGGAAATACGCCATTGGTTCGGCTACAGCGAATGCCCGGTGAAACGTCCAACGGTATCTTTGCCAAATTGGAAGGGAATAATCCAGCTGGATCGGTAAAAGACCGGTCGGCGTATGGAATGATTGCGGCCGCTCAGCAGCGTGGCCAAATCAAACCGGGTGACACTTTGATTGAAGCCACCAGCGGCAACACTGGGATCGCCTTGGCGATGGTCGCAGCGATGTGGGGATATTCCATCAAATTGATTATGCCTGAAAATTCTACTCAGGAACGCAAGGATTCGATGCGGGCCTACGGAGCGGAATTAATTGAAGTTAGTAAAGAAGACGGAATGGAGGGTGCCAGAGATTTAGCGTTACGGATGCAGGCCCAAGGGCAGGGAATCGTTTTGGATCAATTTGCCAACCCCGACAATCCCAGGGCCCATTATGAAACGACTGGCCCTGAGATCTGGTCCCAAACCGATGGTAAAGTGACCCATTTTATTAGTTCGATGGGAACCACTGGAACGATTATGGGGGTTTCCAAGTATTTGAAGCAACACAATCCCGAGATCCAGATCATTGGCCTGCAGCCGTCCGAGGGCGCGAAGATTCCGGGAATTCGGCGGTGGCCTGAGGCGTATCGTCCCAAGTTCTTTGAGCCTAGCCGAGTGGACAGGGTGATCGACGTGCAGCAAACGGACGCTGAAAACATGATGCGGCGACTGGGGCGCGAGGAAGGGATTTGCTGCGGCGTTTCAAGTGGGGCTTCGGTTTGGGCTGCGTTGGAACTGAGTAAAGAGGTTCAAAACGCGGTCATGGTTTGCATCATTTGTGATCGTGGGGACCGCTATTTGTCTTCGGGCGTGTTTTGTGAACCGTAAGCAGTGAAATTCTACTTTTTTCCAAGCAGCCGGGGTGGTGGTTGTCGGTATCTGAACGGACTGGCGAAACTTATCGACGACCTGATGGGTTCGAAAAACTAAGTGAGCGTTTACGGAATTTAGCGCGATTGGGCCGAATAGTGATCCATTGGGCAGGAGATCTGATGGGTTTCGCCAGGAAATTCGCTCAATGGGCCGCGATTCCAGTGAAAACCCTCTTTATAACGGACGCAAAGTCCGATAGACTACGCGATTCCCATTTTTACCACCCAAATACTTTGGCCGCGTAATTTAGCTTCGGCCGGGTAAATTAGCTGCCGCAACGGATCGTGGCAGTAAAAAAGGGTGGTGTTGTTCCTTAGTCAGAAGGTCGTGCAGACATGCCGAAGATGAAGACCCACAAAGGAACCAAGAAGCGTTTTCGCCTGACAGCCACCGGAAAAGCGATGCATCGCTCGTCTGGTACAAGTCACTTGAACTCGCGCCTTAGCAAGAAGCGTCGCCGCAACTTGCGTGGCACAACGGTTAACGCCGAGTGCAACGGGCCGATGATTCGACGTGCGTTAGGCAAGTACAGTAGTTAGTGTTGGTTGCAATTTTCCAGTTTGCTGATGTGTTAGCAGCTTGTAAATTGCTCGACTTAGGTATTGGAATGCTATTGGTTCGAACCCTTCGCGGGTTTCAGGCCTGCAACAGGCACTGTGAACTTGAAAAGGTGGTTGAGAGTGAAGGCGATTCGTGGAACTTTAGCCAGTGCCAGGAAAGCGTCGTTTGAAATTTCCCTATTTTCTTTTTGCCAACGTCCGGGTGTCCAAAAAACCTAACTTCGTGTTCAAGAGAACTTGTCTAAATCAAGTTGGCAAATGGCACGAGACCTTGCGGCGTTTGGAATTAAAGGTATCTATCGATGAGAACAACCAAAGGCGCGGCTCGCGCTAAAGCGAAGCGTCGCTTATTTAAACGGGCCAAAGGCTACGTTGGTGGACGTGGTAGTTTATTGCGAAGTGTCAAGGAAACCTTGCTTCGCGCTGGCGTGTACGCGTACCGCGACCGTCGGGTCAAGAAGCGACAATTCCGTCGTTTGTGGATTACTCGTTTGAACGCAGCATGTCGTTTGAACGGACTTCGTTATAGTGAATTCATTTCGGGCTTGTCCAAGGCCCATATTGAATTGGATCGTAAATCGTTGAGCGAAATCGCGATCTATGATCCCGCAGGTTTTACATCGGTTGCTTCCGCTGTTAAGACGGCTCTGGGTAAGTAACCGCTGGAAGTTGAACTTGAATCAGGGTTCGAGAAATTTGGAGAGCCATCGCTAAGCCTTGCGATCGGCTCTCTTTTTTTTGTACATTACTTGTGTTGCACAGCGTGGTTGATGCTTGGCATTTTCGAGCCAGCGTTGTTGTGCAGTATGCAGCTTCGGGTCGACGACATTCCACTCTTAATAGATTGGCAGTAGCTCATGTCTTTACAGCAATTCCTTGACGATTTAGACGTATTGGTCACCAAGGCGCAGCAGGCGTTTGATTCTGCGGTTTCGTTAGCGGACATGGAAACCAGTCGGATCGAATTCCTGGGCGCAAAGTCGGGCCTGTTGAAGTCTGTGCAGAAGCAGATGGGTACGGTGCCTGGTCCCGAAAAGCCCGCCGCTGGAAAGCGTTTCAATGAGGTTAAAAATGCCATCGAATCCGCGTTTGATGCGGCCGCCCAACGATTGGAAACCAGTGCAGTTGAAGTTGCTGACGAAGGATTTGATGCAACCTTGCCCGGCCCGAAAATTTCGATGGGTAAAATCCATCCGATCAGTCAGACAATTCTTCTGTTGAAAGACATTATGGGGCGACTGGGCTTCACGCCGGTGGAAGGCCCGGAGATTGAAGATTCCTGGCACAACTTTGATGCCTTGAATGTGCCACTAGCTCATCCGGCTCGCGATCCGTTGGACAATTTCTACTTGTCCAACGCGAAGATATTCGCCAGTGACTTGGCCGCGGGAACCGCATCCCAAGCCGATATGCTGCGTAGCCAAACCAGTACCGTTCAAGTTCGGATGATGCAGCACAATCAACCACCACTGCGAATTATTTCGCTCGGCCGCGTCTATCGACCTGACACCGCCGATGAGACTCACTATCCAATGTTTCATCAGATGGAAGGTTTGATGGTGGACAAGCACGTCACGATGGCGGACTTGAAAACGGTCTTGCGATTGTTTGCGACGGCCTACTTGGGCGACAGTGTTCCGGTTCGCTTTCGGCCCAGTTTCTTTCCATTCACCGAACCTAGTGTGGAAGTTGACTACTTTTGGAACGATCGTTGGGTGGAATTCGGTGGTGCCGGGATGGTCGATCCCAACGTGTTGACGTCGGTGGGATACGATCCCGAACAGGTGACGGGTTTCGCGTTTGGGTTGGGTGTCGAACGGCTGTGCATGATTCGGCATGGAATTAAGGACATTCGCGATTTATACACGAACGATGTTCGGTTTTTGGCTCAGTTTTAGAGTTTCTATTTGTGATGTAGTTTGCGATGGGTTGATGGATCGCTATGGCGTGCGATGCCCTATTGGACGGACCGATTGCCTGGGTGGTTTGCAGCATTTCTTGGCGAAATTTGCCTACGATTTCGTAATCTTTGGAAAACAAAAATGATCGTTTCATGGAACTGGCTAAAGCGTTATTTGCCGTTGGAAATGTCTGCCGATGAATTGGCGACCCGGTTCAGTTTAAGTGGATTGAACCACGAGAGCACCGAAGTGGTTTTTGACGATTTGGCGATCGATTTGGAAGTGACTAGTAATCGTCCGGATTGTCTGGGCCATATCGGAGTTGCCCGCGAAGCTAGTGTGCTTTACGACTTGCCGTTGTCCTTGCCTAACCCAAAGCCCATCGCGTCTGGACCTGGAATACAATCGCTGGCATCGCTGTCGATTGAATGTTTGGATCTGTGCCCAAGGTACACGGCGCGATTGATCCAAGGCGTTAAGGTGGGCCCAAGTCCAAAATGGCTGTCGGAATTGTTGCGAAACCGTAGTGGAAAGCCGCTGGAATTCAAGTCGATCAATAATGTGGCGGACATTACCAATTTTGTCATGATGGAATGCGGTCAGCCCTTACATGCTTTTGATTTCAGCCAGATTAGCGGCAGTGAAATTGTGGTACGGCGAGCCATTGAAGGTGAGTCACTCGAGGCGATTGATCACAATCGATATACGTTGAAAGCTGGGATGTGTGTGATTGCCGATCAGGCGAAACCACTTGCCTTGGCGGGAATTATGGGCGGCAAGGGATCGGAAATTGATACCGATACGACCAGTGTATTGATCGAAGCGGCCGACTTTTCGCCGATGAGTATACGCGACACTTCGCGACAGTTGAAATTGGGTTCCGAATCGTCGTATCGGTTTGAAAGAACGGTCGATCCTGAAGGGATCGATTGGGCTAGTCGACGTTGTTGCGAACTGATTTTGGAACTGTGTGGTGGGACGCTTTGCGAAGGGGTGATTGAAGTGGGTGCAGCACCTGCCGAGCCGCCGGCGGTCACGCTGAGATTAAGTCAGGTACAGCGAGTGCTAGGGATTTCAATCGATCCAGTGACAGTCGTGCGAATCTTGACCGCGTTGGGAAATACGGTTGTTCAACAGGACCAGGCGTCGATCCAATTCCAAACGCCTTCTTGGAGGCGGGACTTGAGTCGCGAAGTAGATTTGATCGAGGAAGTGGCTCGAATTCACGGCTACGATCAAATTCCAGAAGATCGCGATGTTCCGATGGCGGTGTCGGTGACTCCCGCGGCAGATGTTGCCGTTGGACGAATTCGGCGAACTTTGACTGCCTGCGGATTCAACGAAGCGTTGTCGCCTAGTTTGGTGCCACCCGAGATTTCCGAACTGTATTCACCTTGGTCGAAATTGCCGGCGATGATCACCAGTCAACCCATGTCGGGTGTCTTGGATTCTAAGTTTTGGAATACTGCGGGGCCCGTCCATTGTGTTCGTCGAAGTTTAATTCCTAGTTTGCTGGAATTGCGACGCATCAATGAATATCGGCATAGCGAACCGGTGGAACTGTTCGAAATCGCGAAAGCTTACTTGGCCAACCCGGGCGGGTTCCCGCACGAGTCGACGCTGGTGGGTCTGTGCAGTGGACGGGATCTGTTGTCGGTCAAGAGTGTTGTAATGTCGATGGCGGATGCGTTAAATCATCAGCTGGCGATTACGGTTAATTCGTTGAACGACCCATTCTTTGCCCCTGGCAAGGCGATCCAGTTGTGTATCGATGGCGAAGTCATTGGATTGCTGGGCGAAATTTCAACGGCAACTCAAAAGAAGTTGAAGATGCGGAACAAAGCCGTGGTGGGAGAAATACAATTGGCTGCACTGACCCAGGCGATGCAATTGATTCCACAGTCGCAACGGCAAAGTCCGTATCCAGCGATCGAACGGGACCTAAACTTCATTGTCGATTCCGCAGTTCGTTGGGCAGATATTCAGCAAACGGTCCAAGCGGCGGGTGGTCGTTTGCTGGAGAACGTTCAGTACCGCGAGACCTTTGTTGATGCTAAACGCGATGGTGAAGGGAAGAAGCGGGTCTTGTTGGCGGTGACGATTCGTTCGGCATCGACCACATTGACCGGCCGGCAAGCGGACGAAGTTTGCAACGCAATTATTGGTAGCTGTGATGACAAGCTAGGCGCCAAGTTAGTGACCGCCTAGGACTAGGTCGCGGGGCTTGCGAGGTCTGGGTAGGTTCTTCGGCATCGGGTTGCGGGCAGGTTTGGGTTTGAGCCCAATGAGTGGTCGAGAAGTTTAGGATCAAACACCGCCGGTTGGACGAAAAGGTTTCCAAAAGGCTGCGTTTGGTGTGATTTCAAGACTCAAATGTTGTGTTTCTGGAACTTGACGTGGTGCACTGACGTAAATTTGAGCTTTGGGGACAGGCATTTTGGAATTGGCACGCGGCTTGCATTACAGGGTGGCTGTTGCGAATTTTTAAACCGCTTGATCTTAAACCACGACGGGCCTAAGCATGACTAATTACGTTGAATTGAAATCCGCGAGTCTTTGGGTGGACAACTATCAGCCGAAAAAAGTGGTCAAGCATGGGCGCTTCATAAATCGACTGACTTTCACGATCATGGTAAGTTCGGCGGCAACTATTTGCTACATTGCGTACACCGACGATGGTCTTTTGATGGCAGAGGTTCAAGGCTGGATCGGACAATGTCGAGCGTTTGTATCGAATTTATTGCGCACTAACGTCTAGTTTCGCTCGGTACTTCGTCCGCTTGCCAGAGACTGTAAGCGTCGATCTGGATTACGCTTGAAAAGAAAATTATGGACCTAAGTTTGGTGATGCACCCTGATGGTGTTTTGTTGCCAGTCAAAATTTTGCCAAATTCTAAATCGGACAGTTTTCGCGGTGTCTACGACCATGCGCTGAAAATTAGCGTCACCGCAGTAGCCGAGCACGGCAAAGCAAACAAAGCAGTGCTGGCCTTCTTGGCAAAGGCATTGCGGATTGCCAAGAGTGATTTGAGTATTCATGCGGGCGAAAGTGATTGTCGCAAAGTAATACGGGTTCAAGGTGTGACAGAAGCTCAGATGGTGGCACGACTAACGGCGTGTGGAATTCAATGCTAAGTGAGGCAATCCCTTTGATGCCAAGCCGACTGCTGCGATGCTAGCGTCCTTGCGGCGTTCTGATTTGCGTTGTTAGGCGTTAAGTGATTCGCATTGACTTTGACCTAAGGTTTGTACGACACTATCTGATATCCAAAGCGGCAAGATTCCCCGCTTGTCGGAAATTGAGATCGATTGCAAGGAAGCGGTTCTCGATGAGTGACGATCATATCTTAAGCCAGGCGGAAGTTGAGAGCTTATTAAGCTCGATGGATACTGGTGTCTCCGCAGCGCTTAGTCGCGAGGTTGAAGAGAAATCTCGCCCCAAACAAAAGATATCTCCCTACGATTTTAAACGCCCCGAACGAGTGGGCAAGGAGCAGATGCGAGCGTTGCAGAGCTTGCATGAAGGTTTTGGTCGCAACTTTGGCGCGTCAATGTCAGCGTTATTGCGCACGATGGTGGACGTGAAGTTAACCAGCGTCGATCAATTGACCTTTAGCGAATTTGTCTTTGGGCTAGAGAATCCCACGTGCTTTGTTTTGCTGGACGCTGACCCGTTGAAGGGCAATTTGATTTTAGATATCAATCCAGCGATTCTGTTTCCGATGATTGATCGGATGTTGGGCGGTGGTAAGGAATCTTCGATCACGTTGCGTCGACCCTTGACGGAGATTGAAAGGCGATTGGTCCAGCGGATCATCACGCTGTTTTTGGAAGAGATGGCAAATTCTTGGGAGAACGTAATTCAATTGGATCTGTCGGTGGTTAGAATTGAAAGCAACCCTCAGTTGGTGTCGATTGTTCCGCCCAACGAAGTCATTGTTTTGATAGGGTTCGAACTCTCGATGCAAGGCGTTCGTGGCATGCTAAATCTTTGCATACCTTATAACAGCATTGAACGATTTAGCAGCACTTTGGTTGCAAACAGTTGGCAGGGTTACGGTCGTGGTCATTCCACCGACGAGACCCGAGCTCACATTGCCGTGGAAATGGAAAATTCTGAAGTTGAGGTCGTGGTATCTTTGGCCAATAGTCGAATCACTACATCGGAATTGTTGGGGCTTCGTGTTGGTGACATTATTACCACCGAACACGACGTCAAGACACCGCTAAGTTTGTTAGTCGGTGGTCACACAAAGTACTTGGGACGTCCTGGCGCTATCAAAGGAAAGAAAGCGATCCAAATTGAAGAAGTCGTCTTTCCAATTGATCGCCCCAAGCCGAATAAAACGCATAACGTAAAGGAAGCTCGGGAGAACGGTGGTGGCCAAACAAGCGACGGTAAGTAAGTGAGTGTATTGATAGTCAAGCTTGAAATGCCATGTCATTGGCAGTCGATTTTAACCTAGATCGATTGGGCTTGATTGGGGCCGGCTGCATAGTTGCGGAACCGGTTTAAATTCTGGGCCGGTGTGAATTCTGAACTTCTGTAAATTGCCAGGGTGATTCGCTGATTCGCGCTGCAGGCCTAGTTCGCGGAATAGGGCTAGTTGCGCAAGTTTCTGGCGCGAATCATTGCGGCATCCGTCCGTGTAAAATTCAGTGTCTATCCGATCTGAAGTTGCTGGAATTGAAGTGCTTCGCAGTGGAAAATAATGGGCTGAACCATTAGAATTAGGGCAGCGGTCTGCCCTCGGTTCAAGGCTCTTGTTTACCTAACGGCGAATCTGATGTGGCGATTGCTATCTATGGGAAATGTTGAAGTGTTCTTGAGCCTTGAGTGTTGCGAATTACCCAGCGAGTGAAAAATGTCCGCAGTGCTACCGATCGAAGAATACGTTGAACAGGCTTATCTATTTGACGCTTTGGCCAAGCAGTTTACCGCCGATCCCGAACTGCAGCGTCCTATACAGACGATGCTGCTGTGGCTGAAACAAGAGGTTTTGGCCACCACTAAGTTGCCCATGGCAATTGACTATTTGGTCGCCGAGATCAAACACGTGGGAACATTGTCTACCGCCATGGCGAAGATGCCTCACTATTTTGCTCCGTTTCAAACTTACTTGATTGGTGCAGCGGAAGAGGAAAGCGGTCGCTTTGATATTTGGCAGGCGTTTAGGATTCTTCATCAAGAAGCGTTATTGCGTTCACAAAAAGTTAACCCAACTGCGTTATTCTTTTTTCAATTCGAGACGCTGTGCCGAAATCGCTTGGGATATGATTATGGGGTAGAAGCCATGTCCCGCGATCCCGTTTACGACACGAACTGGGCTAAGTGGGTTTTGGCGGTTCGGCATAAAGTGGGGATCGTGGATATTACCGACCTAGTTTACGTGCACAGCGAACTGTATGTCCAAAACGAAGGCCGCCGCGTGGGGGACAGCTTCCAGGTTCCGGATCCTGTATTGTTTTCGGAAAAAGAGGGCAGGATTGCTTTGGCAAATCGACACAAAGAACCCTTATTCTTTTTCTCCAGTTTACAGCGACATTTGGCGTTCCCCGCGACGCCGCGCCCGCCCAAGATCGACGAAGCGAAGAGTTTTATACCTAAAATGGTTAGGCAGATCGAACGGTTAGAATCTCGCATTCGCTTGCTGGAAGAAGAACAGCGAAGCCAAGGGATCGATTTATCTCAATTTTACGAAAAACCGACGAAACCTAAGAAGGACTTGTTGGGTTAGTGAGAGACTAGGTGCTGGGCTGGCATTGCCAATTTTAAGTCGGTTACGGGTTTGGCGTTTGACACGGGTCTGGGGTGTAACGCGTGTTTGGCCGGCGAACCCGGCGGCGTAGTGGTTGGACGTTGTAGTGGTTGGACGTTGTAGTGGTTGGACGTTGTAGTGGTTGGAGATTTACCGCGTAGGTTCTGTGCCAGGCTGGTAACCGCTAGCAGGCTGTTGCTTCTGCTGGATTGAACTGGCCTTAGCAGAATAAGTACGTATCAGCGCTTGATCTGTGTTGGTGATTGGAACCAGCGGTCGGGTCGTTGAAATTAAATAACAAAGATTTAAGGTCGGATTCGCGGCCGCAGCATATTACTTTTGATTTGATGGAGTACGAATAGGCATGAAGTGGAACGGTACAAAACCTAGATCTTATGGGTCGTTTGTTTTTGCGTCTGGCACCTTGATGCAGGCGTTTTCCTTGATGCAGGCGTTTTCCTTGATGCAAGTGCTTGTCGTGTGCGCGTCAGGAATGTTTCTTGGCGGGCCTGCGTCGATGTCTTCCTGCGATGCGCAGGACAAAGTGCTAAGCGAACCCAATTCTGGAGTTCAGGGCAATTTGGCGTTGGTTGCTGACACCGATAGTGGAAAACAAGCTCCGGTTGTTGCCGCAACGCCATCGGCAGGCATAGGGCAGCCATTTTCTAATTTGTTGGCTACGGATATCAATGGCAATTCGTTTAACTTGCGAAAATATGCTGCTGGACAACCAGTTGTGATTGCCTTGACCAGCACGACATGTCCCTTGTGCAAAAAGTACGGTCCGACGTTGGCGGAATTGGAAAAGAAGTATTCATCAAAGGTGCGTTTTGCGTTCGTCGGGTCGATCACAAGTGATTCTTTGGACGACGCGGTCGCTACCAAGGGAAGACTAGGTTTGGAAGGCCCTTATTTGCTGGACAAAAACGGTGAACTGGTTGCTTCGATCAACGCAGCGACCACAACCGAAGTTTTCTTGCTAGATGCTTCCTTGAATTTGCAGTATCGGGGCGCTGTTGATGATCAATATGGAATTGGCTACACCAAACCGGTCGTGACAGCGAATTACTTGGGTGACGCGATCGATCTACTTTTAGCTGGGCAGCCGGTTGCTACCGTGGAAACGTCAGCGCCAGGTTGCAAGATCATGCCGGTAGCCAAGGTGAAGCCCGCGGATTTGGTGTTCCATCGTGACATTGAACGGATCGTACAAAATCGTTGCGTGACCTGTCATCGTGATGGCGGCGTTGGCCCGTTCACCTTGGAAAGCATGGATGATATTATCGCTCATGCCGGAATGATCAAGGAAGTGGTAGAGAACAAGACCATGCCACCATGGTTAGCGGAAAGTGACCGAAAAGCCCCCAATCGCTGGATGAATGACGCGGCATTAAGTGAATCCGAAGTGACCAATTTGGTGGCTTGGTTGGAAAGTGATCAGTCAGTAGGCGACCAGAAACTTGCCCCGTTGCCACGCGTGTTTGAAACGAAGTGGGCTATTGGCGAACCCGACTTGGTGGTGGAAATGCCACAGGTGAACAAGGTTCAGGCGACCGGTTTTATGGATTACCTACACCAAAAAATCGTGCTGGATATTGCGGATGATGTGTGGATTACGGCGGTCGAGATTAAACCGACATCGCCCGAGGTGGTTCATCACGTTTTAGTTTACGAAATGGAAAAAGGTTCTCGTGGCCCAGATATTGGTGCCAGTAGCCATTTCCTTGCGGCCTATGCGCCGGGGAATTCTTCATTGGTTTACCCTGACGGATTTGGGAAAAAGTTGAATGGCAACACCGATTTGGTTGTCCAGATGCACTACACGCCCAATGGAACGGCAACTGCGGATCGAACTGAAATTGCATTTAAATTCTCGAAGACCAAGCCGCGCTACGAAGTAAAAGTCACTGGAATTGCTGATACAAACTTGAACATTCCTGCGGGTGAAGCGAATCATGTGGAAGTTGCGACGACAACGATTCCCGTGAACGTCAAAGCACTTGCGTTTTTTCCTCACATGCACTTGCGTGGGAAATCAATCAAATTTGAATTGAAAAAGCCCGGTGGGGACCAGGAGTTGGAGACGCTGCTGGATTTGCCTCGTTTCGACTTTAATTGGCAATTGGAATATCGTTTGCAGACGCCAATCGATCTGCTTCGCGGGTCAGAGGTCATCGTGACTGGCGTATTCGATAATTCAGAAGCAAACCCTGCCAACCCCAATCCTAAGCAAACGGTAAATTGGGGCGATCAAACTTTTGAAGAGATGTTGATTGGCTACGTGGAATATTATGTTCCCGAAGCTAGCGATGCTGATGTTGAAATCAAATCCAAGCGTCAAAGGCCGTCATTAGAGCAAGTCTTTGGTCGTTTTGACAAAGACGGCGATGGCAAAATTGTGGAGTCCGAATTTCCAAGGAAGCAAGGATTCAAACAAGTAGATGCCGATGGTGACGGTTCGATCACACTGCAAGAGTTGAAAGCAGCGATGGGGCGTCAACGCTAATCGCTGCGACGGTCCGCATTTCGGAAGTGGTCGTGTACGGTAAGTGGTCGTGTACGGTAAGTGATCGTGTACGGTAAGTGATCGTGTACGGTAAGTGAGCCCTGCAGCGGTCGTCTAGCACCAGACCAAAAATTTTTGTTGAGACGATGGGATTGCCGAGGCAGTGATTTTGACTGATATTGAAGCCGAAGCTTGAGCGTTGCTTAAGTTTTCGGTTTTTTTTGTTTCTTGAAACCAGTCGGTTCCGTTTGCAAGTGACCCGGTCATTTGAAGTCAAACAATTTCTTTGGTTGTACTTTCGATTTGGTGCGTCTATGACTGATAGTGAATCGCCTTCGGGCATACCAGCGGCTAATCCAATTGATCGAATGGAATTGGCTCGTAATTGGTTGCCAAGATACACGGGCATGCCGTTAGAAGAATTTGGCGACTATATTTTGTTGACCAATTTTCACAACTATGTCGAAATCTTCGCCGAACGATTCAACTGTCCGATCCGCGGAATAGGTCGTCCGATGCAAGCGGCAAGCGCTAGTAATGGATTGACCATTATTAATTTTGGCATCGGAAGTGCGAATGCCGCGACGATTATGGATCTGTTGATTGCCAAGAATCCGGAGGCGGTCCTGTTCTTAGGGAAGTGTGGCGGATTGAAGCCATCTTCAGAAATCGGGCACTTCATTCTACCGATTGCTGCCATTCGCGGCGAAGGGACCAGTCTGGATTATTTTCCGCCCGAAGTCCCGGCCTTGCCAAGTTTCAAGCTGCACAAATTTGTGTCGAACATCCTGTTGGAGCATCAGACAGATTATCGAACCGGAGTGATCTATACGACCAACCGACGACTTTGGGAACACGATGATCAATTTCGACTCAAGATGCAAGCCATGACGTCGATCGGCGTCGACATGGAGACCGCAACGTTATTTATCGTGGGACATTACAATCAGATTGCCCGAGGCGCCTTGTTGCTAGTGTCAGACGTCCCGATTACGCCCGATGGCGTTAAGACCGAAGCCAGTGATCAAAAAGTCACTCAGCTTTGGACCAATATTCACTTGGACGTCGGCATCGAAGCGATGGCGACGATTGGGAAAAGCGGCGAACAAATCAAGCACTTTCAGTACTGAGTGTACGCCTGCCGGTGTGGGGTTTACTTGCTTAAAATCAATTGCACGGCGTCAACGATGACATAACCGTCGGTTTCTTTATTGCTGATGACGATGGTCACTGGACCATTAAGTTGGAACGTACCTAGGCTGTGGAAAAGGGCATCAATCTTGGGCGTCTGGCGCTGGTTCACCGTTGCCAAGGTTGTTTTTGAACCGGTGTCGATGGAAACTGGAACGTTGGAGGCTCGGTTTTCATGCGGACTATAGCTTAGTCGGATTTCATAGTCTCCCGCCTTCACGTTCGTGGAAAAGGTTGCGTTGGACATTCCCTTGGCTGCGTTCGCGTCGTGATGATAGCCGTTTTCGACAAAGGGTCGGGTTGATGTTGAACCGACCCAGTTGCCACTGAATTCGGCATTTTGGTCATCCAGTACAATGCCTTGTAATTTAATGCCGAGAATCATGGCGGGATCATCCAAGGTTAAGACTTGTTGGTCTTTGATCAATTGTTTTTGCAAGTCGCCATACGGAAGATCCTGAACGGAAACTTTTTGATCAATTGACATGCATGCCGCGGTGGCTGCAGACTGGCCCAGGATCATGAAGACCGGTTCCATCCGGATCGAACCAAAAGCGATGTGGCTGGACGAAACGCAAACGGGAACCAAGAGGTTTTGACACTGGTCCTTTTTGGGTACGATCGCACCATAGGCGATCTCGTAGGGACGCGGGGCGGGCACTCCGATATCCCCTTCATTTTGCACAAACCCTTCTTCAGTCACGTAGCGTTGGCAATTGTGCGAATCTAAGGTGTAAGCCCCCATTCCAATAGAATCTGGCGTCACCACGGTATCCAGGCAATCGTGTTCTGTCATCACATATTGGCCGATCATCCGTCTGGCCTCGCGGACATAGATTTGATGAGGCCAACCACCGTTGTCCGTGAATTCGTTTTTGGATAAACCCCAGCGACTCATTTCATTGCGAACATCGACAGGAACTCCGGGGTCATGCGTTAAATAGTACATTAGCCCTAATTGATAATCGCGATGCTGGGCAATGATCGACTTTCGTTGTTCATAAGTGCCTTCAGGGTAATCATAGTTCTTGCCGATATAGTCTGTGCTGAAGGGGCCAAGGTTGTTAGTGTCCGTTTTTCGATTTGGAATCGGATCAAACTTTCCAAAGGTCTCCTTCCACCGCCAGCCGGTTTCATACAAGCGGCGTAACACTTCATAGTTCCAAGGATCGTAATTGTCTGGTTTTTCAAATGGCAGACGATTATCATCCGCATCGGTCATGCACATCCGAAAACAATAGGCCTGCAAGCGTTTATCTGCCGCACCTTTTACGCCCGGGGGTTCTGAACTGATATTGGGAAGCAATCCACTAGTCGGATCGCCTGGCACTTTGTAGGGATCTACTTTAGTTGCGAACCAATGTTGATGGTGAAACGTCCCCAATTGAATGCCGTTCCATTTTTCGTTGTAGACGCTATTGGCTTCCCGTCCAACGTGGTAGCTGACGTTGGCGGCAGCCAGTAGATCGCCTTCGTAAGTGGCATCGATGAACATCTTGCCGTGGTACGTATTTCCAGACAGCATGATGATTTGCCGGATGCGATGATCTTCGATCTTTACTCCGTGTTCGCGATCTAGCCATTGGTCGCGATGAACTGGAATGGCATATTCCTTTACAAAATCTTCAAATAGGGACTCCGCGACATGGGGTTCAAAAACCCACATTGTGGCACCGTCCCCATCTTTGCCGGGCTTGCCTTGACTGCGGTTTCCAAATTCGATTTGCGCTTGCTGCTTCCATGCCCGAGGTTGTTGGTAATGCTTCCAGATGCGTTGATAGAATTCGCGGCTTATGCCTCCGATCGCATTTTTGTTTCCCGAATCTGTCCAGCCCAATCCACCGGCCGTTAATCCGCCAAGATGCTGATCGGGTGCGACGACGATTACCGATTTGCCCATTCTTTTGGCTTGCACGGCGGCAGCAATGCCGCTACTGGTACCACCATAGATGACCACATCAAAATGGAAGTCCTTGGTCTGGGCCGTTGCTGAATGAAGGGTAGGAAATTGGAAACTGAGCGCAAGTCCAACCATCATCACGATCAAGCTAATACGATTGATAGGGCTTTGGACCAAGGACTTACGTTGGCGAAAAATGATGGTTTCTGACATGAGCTACCTGAGATGGATTAGTGCTTGAAGATCGAAGCAGGGTTCGCCCCGCCAGCGAACAGGTTTTCAGCCGATACACAGATTGGTCGATTATGACATTAATACGGGCGACTGTCAAATTTCTTAGAGGTGCTGGATTCGATTCCAAGGGCAAACGCCCAGCGATAAAAGGCCACGCAGTTCTGACGAAACCTAAAAGAGTCCAGGAATGGAACAAAAGATTCGTTTTCGCGATAGCCTAAGGCAAGGCGATCCAAAGAAGGCGATGGCGTTTCTGAGTACCGGATGTTGATTTCCTGGCACCAGCAAAAAACGGCTATTGTCTAGCCGACTTGCAGTGAGTTTTCAATCACAGCGAATTCGTCAAATTTTCGTAAGGCTTCTTGAGCCATTTGTTTTTCGAAGAACGAAGTGACTTTGCCGCTTAGAAGTAACTTTCCATCACCGTTGGAAACGTTTACTTGGCGATTGATCAGGTGTGGGTTGCAACGCAAAGCCTTTTCCGCTTGCCGCAAGTAAACTTCCTGTTGAGAGTGAGTGATCATATTCATCGGGTTGCGCTTGTTCTGAATGCTCTGGAAAGTACCACTGTGCACAATTTTGGTATTGCGATACAGGTTACGTGTGCAGATTACCGCCGAGTATACTTACCACCTAATTCGGCTATTTGGATATATATCCCAAACATAAATCAAGTTCGCTTGACTGAATCATCGGTCTAAGCTTTCAAAATCAGTTTTGCGTTCCAGTCCTAATTCACCAGCTAGGTAAAGTTGACCAACCGTGCCGATTCTGCGGTCAAATCAGTCTTTGAATTGCAGGGTATTGTAAGAAGTAAGTTCGAGAGGTAATTCAACGAGTGTCCCTTGAATTTCGGTGTTGGCATCTCCAATTGGTTGCCAATCGTGGATAGATTGGGTTCGCGTTTAGGTACGATGCGGCGAGAAGTCAGGCGCCGGTGTGTCGTTGGATTGGATAGTTGCCGCGGCAATCACTGACCAGAACTTGCATTTCCGTATAGCCAAAGGAAGCAGCTGACGGTGAAACCCGCTAAAGTGATTAAGAAACCACTCAAAACGAACGATTTAGCCTTAGCATAGTGTGCTTCATCCTTGGCGGCCTTGGCTGGGCATTCGCCCCAGATCCGGATGTTCATAGTTCGGTTTAGAATCGAAGGATGCATCAGGGTGACTTGGTTTAGTGAACAGCCAGTCACTTGAGCGGTTTTTTCTAGAGCGTTGATTAACGATTCGTGATTCGCCGACTGAGCCGAGAAAGACGAGTCGGAATCGACTTGGGAACGTTTTGAAAGGGTGATGACTGCAAAACAATCGGCCTCGAATTCCAATAGCTTCGATAGCCATCCCAATAGCATTGCGGAAAGAACAAAGACTAAAACGATCAGTAGCACTGCGATAGAATCGGGGAAGGGTGCCGATGGACCCTGTGGGCTAGGCAACCAATCTTTCAAGTTGACGATCGAAACCGACAACA
>JBDNHU010000195.1:0-38936 GCA_041688615.1 Mariniblastus sp.
ACATCTGCGGCCTGGCGAGTGCTGACACCAGCCTTGAGTGCGGCGAGAATCGAAGCATGAAGTTCGCTTGGATCACTGGCCGATTCGTAACTCCGCAGGATCACTTCTTCGCTGCAGCCTTCGGGCGTTCGCTGCCGGATGTTCGCTGCCTGAGGCGGGGGCGAATGATTTCTTCACGTTTGCCGTCAATCTGAATCCGCCCGGTGCTGCTACCCGAGCGGAATTTGTCACCGCCGGTAGGCAGATGTTTCGGGCCGCAAAGAAGGCTAACCTCTTGGGCCATCACTTGGCAAATCAAGTCGCGAACATGTTCACGAATAAAGCTACGAAATACTTGACCAGCTTCGCTACCGGAAGCTTGATCCAATTGGCCAAGCAAATAAAATCACTCATGGTGGTCTCCCCAACGACTGTTTACCGTTGTCTAAAACTTGAAACTTTCCGACTGAGCAAGTTTGCTCAGTCGGAGACCACTTTTCAAGTTTTAACAATTAAGGGGTCGCTTCCTATTAGCTTCCGGCAGGTTATCTCCATTTCAGGCAAGTATTGCTGCGCGAATGAATGGTTTGCAAGTAAGCAATTAAAAACGAAAAAGGAACAAATCAAAACTCGCGTTTTCAAGAAGTCAAACATCGTTCTACCCGATTAGTGGATGTGTTTTCACCGCTTAATTCGTATTTTCCGCTGTGAAGCTTAATGCATCCTGCGAAATGACTGTACATGATCCATTTTGCGATTGAAACGCGTTTGTTCATTGATTCATGTCAGTTGGCAAGACAGATTACCGGAAACAGGAATGAAGTGAATTCACAGTGGTTAAAAAACAACAGGGAGCGTAATCTTTAAGAAATTGTACCCCCCCCAAACTGCGTCAATAGTTTTTTTCAGGAAAAATAAAAAATACTACAGTTGTAAAAATAAACCAGCTTCGTTCAACCTGGTAGCACTTGATAGTAGCCGTTTTCCGAGATGACTTTGATGGGGACGTCGAATAAATTTGACAGGTTTTGACTGGTCAAGGCACGTTGCTTGGAATCGTACAGCATGACCTTTGCGTTTTTCAGCAGGACCACGTGACTGACCTCCGGTGGAATCTCTTGGATTTGATGTGTGACTAAGATCACGGTTTTTGCGTTGGGCGATGGGGCGGATTGATCACCGCGCATCAGGCGACCGATGGTGTCCAAGTAATAGAACTGAGCCTGTAAATCGAGGCCGGTTGTGGGTTCATCCAGGATCAAGCAATTGGGATCGTTCACCAGGGCTCGGGCCAGTAGGTGCCGACGTTGTTGGCCGGTCGACATTTTTGCAAAAGGCTGGTCAAGCAAGGTATGAATTCCAAGTTGATGGATGACTTGTTGGGCGGTGGCCCGTTGGACTTGAGTGAATTGTTGGTGCTTATACGTATCGACGCTGGAATAGAAACCTGACAAAACGACCGACAAGCCTGTGGCTGCTGGAAGGTAATTCTGCTGCATTTCAGCCGAGACGATTCCCAGTTGGTTTTTCAATTCCCAGATGTTCCAACGTTGGCGGCCGAAAATTTCAACGCTGCCACTGGACGGATAAATTTCTCGAGCCAGCATTTTCATTAAAGTCGACTTGCCAGCCCCGTTGGGACCAATGATGGCCGTGCTTTGCCCTTCCGGAATGGTCAAATTGAAGTTCTTAAAAACTTGGGTGGTGCCTCGAAATGCGGTTGCGTGTTGAATGTTGAGAATGTTCATCGATCGATCTTTGAGTTTCCAGGTGCGATAGGGCAGGGCGACGCCAATCGGAACAATTGTTCGGGTCGATTGTAAATTGTAAAGTTGATATCGAAGTTTCGGCATGCAATCGGAAAATTCGTTCAACTTGCCGTCGCAATCGGCCAGTCCGTACGAATTGGTGCGGGTGTCGCATACGTGACAAGTGATACGTTACACCTTGAAACACATCCAGTGTAGCCAACCGCGGTTGTTCGACGATAGCACTATCAGTTGGAAACAATTAGCTCCCGCCGTTCGAGTTGGATAAGCAATGGATGAAATAGAAAACGAAGATTTTGATCTGGCCGACGTGCTGGAAGTGGATACCGATAAGTTGGAACAAGAGCTAGAAGAAGTGACCAACGCGATCCAATCGGTTTCCAACTTGCAGTCTCCGCTGGAAACGTATCTTCGCGAGATCAATGAAACCAAATTGTTGACCGCTGCGGACGAACGTGATCTGGCAAGACGCATTGCCGCCGGTGACGCCAGGGCGCGGGATCGGATGGTCCGAGCGAACTTGCGGTTGGTGGTTAATATCGCCAGGTGTTACACCGGTAAGGGAATTGGTTTGCAGGACTTGATCGAAGAAGGCAATCTTGGATTGTTGCGAGCGGTTGAGGGGTTTGACCCAGACATGGGAACCCGTTTCAGTACCTACGCTAGTTACTGGATCAAGCAATCGATCAAGCGTGCGTTGATCAATTCGGCCAAAACCATTCGTATCCCTGCTTACATGGTTGAATTGCTTTCGAAGTGGCGTCGTGCGACGATTCGCTTGACCGAAGAGTTGGGACGTAATCCAACGCCTGAAGAGATTGCAAGATTATTGGGTGTGCCCAAGAAGAAATTGCCAATTATCAAGAAGGCAATTCACATTCACAATTCGACACCGCAGACCGACCAAAGCGAATCGGGGTGGAGTCTTGGTGAAATGGTGATGGACGAACGAGCCAAGTCGCCTGAAGACGAGATGATCGAGAATGATATCTTGACCAAAGTTATGGATATGCTGCATGAATTAGACCCTCGCGAATCGGTGGTTCTACGAATGCGTTTCGGGTTGGATGAAATGGACCCTCACACACTGAAAGAAATTGGCGAAAACTTGGGGCTGACCCGCGAGCGTGTTCGCCAAATTGAAACCGAAGCGTTGCGGAAGCTGGGCGACGGCCTGAAAGAACCTCATGAACGAATGTATCGGGTCACCAAGTAGTAGGTATTGACCACCGATCTTAAGACAAGTCGATGCACTTTCATCGCAAGTGCCAGAGACAGCAAGCGCATCAAGCCACAGGGTTCTGGACCTGTGGCTTGATGCGTTTCTTGTAGATCGCGGCGGGGTCGACCTCTAGATCAGGTAGGTTTTGCTTTCGTCCCAAGGCAGGGGCTAGTTCTTGGGGTCTTTGTCGTTGGCGCTGTCGTCCCAGGAGAAGTCGTCGAAAGTTTGCTCGACGACTTTTTCTAGTTCGTCTTCGAAGCCACCATCGGCTTGGTGGTCGTCAGCGATTTCAATGGGCATCACCACCAAACGATTCATCTTAACATCGATTACTCGCATCCATTGCCCTGGATCGGCGGATCCGCTGCTGCAGGTCGCGGTGTATTGTTTGCCATCAATTTCAACAGTCCCGCTGGGTAGCATAGGCGAGATCACAAGCGCCTTGGAACTTTTTAGTTGTTGCATTTGGCTAGAAAGTAAATTCTTCGGCAAGACGCTGTCCGAATCAGGCGCTTTGATAATGAACCGTTTTCCCATCGGGGTATGCGGCCAGATGTAAGCGAAGGCCGCAAACAGGACCGGCATTGAGAATACGACGATAGCGATCATCATCGCGCCTGCGGCCATCGAATGAAAGAACCCGAAGGTGATGGCACCCAAGGCCAGTAACGCACTGACGATGAATAAGATGCCAGCCGAAGGCACAAACATTTCGATCACAACGACCAAGTAGAACGCAAGTAATAACAGCCATGCGGTGGTCAATGGACCCATGAATTAAGACCCTTTTGTCTGGATGAAGCAAGACCGTTGTAAAAGAACCGATGTAGAATGTCGGCCCCAGTAAGAAGAAGCTTAGCGTTGAAAGTAAAGTTTACCAGTGTGGAACGTCGCCTGAACCAAGGCCCAGTCAACTGCCAGCAAGAACCGGGCTACTTGGGTTCCACCTTAATGATCATCCCAGACACTTCGAAGACCTTAACTTCTACGCCCTTTTCGATGACTCGGCCGTCGCTAATCACGTTGATGACTTCGTTCCCAAACTGGACTTTGCCGCCGGGCATCAGTGGCGTCACGGTCAATCCAGAACGATTCAAAAGGTAATCGAATTTCGCTCCCCGTGAAACTCCTTCCAACGCTAGGCCCGCATCACCGCCGCCCGGGGGTGAAAGAATTAAGCGATTCAGGAAGGGAACTTTTTCCATATAGTACCGAATGAAAATGATCGCGGCAAAAATTCCAAGCATCCCAGCAAGTAGCGTCGTCAGGCTCCAGCCAAGTTGGTTGATTTGTGCTTGACTGCGCGGAATCACAAAGTCCTGGCACGCCAGGACGATTGCCAGCAGCAGCATCAATCCTCCGCCAATGCCAAACAGTCCCAGCCCCGGGACGACAAACAATTCCAGCAAAATAAAAACAACGCCGAACACAAATAGTAGGATCTCCAGCGCGCCGGCACTGCCTTCAAAATAGTGTGACCAAAAGAAGAGTCCCAAACAGCAAGCCGATAGAAATCCAGGGACGCCGATTCCTGGTGCGGATAGTTCGATCATCAGCGCGAACATTCCCACCATCAACAGCAGTCCGGAGATGCCCGGTCGATTAAGAAATCTGGCGAAACGCTGTACCGTTCGATCACTTAACGTGGGCACAATGGTGCGCCAGTCATCGACGCTGTAGAGGGTCTTCGCTGCATCGACATTGTCGACCAAGTGATCCACAATGCCCCGTTTTTTCGCCTCGGTCGACGACAGGCCGGTGGCCAAACTGACTTCGCCCTGTTTTTGCCAATCGTCGGCATCGATCAAGCTGGCGTGTTGTTTTTCATTTAGCAAACGAAGCGAGCCTGATTTACGGTTCCGATATTCGAATATCGCTTGATTACCAAGGGTAAGGCCCGCAATCAGCGACCAGTCGCGATTCTTTGCAAGTGCAATCGATTGTGATGTGACAATCAGAGAATCAATCAAGGAATCATCGCCCAGTGGCAAGGATACGTTCCCGCCCAGTTTTTGATCGTTGGTGATTACGATTTCATCACAGGCCATTGCGACCAACGTTTCGGCGCCGTCGGCACCATTGGGAAGCAACGCAACGGTACGGATTGAATTACGATCCAGTCCTGCAATTGTTTGCGCCAGGCTGGCCGCAGCCTGCAGGTCGTATCCGCCTAACGTGTCGATGCGGACGAATAGTAAATTGGTATTGCCCACCAGCAGTTCACTGCCGATACTGCGACTGGCCCAGGAAACGAAGTCTTGATCCAATTGGGTGACATCTAAAATAGCGGCGGACCATTCTTTGAAATTTTCGCCAGCCACCAAGTCTACCAACTGATCCGTTTGCAGTCGCAAGATCAGGTCGTCTCGGTTGACGACCGGCGGTTGAATCAAGCCCCAGCCCGACAAGGAATTGGCGGTCCATTGAATTTCGCTGCCAGGCGATGCAATCTCTTCACTGCCAACCTCTTGTCCTTGGGCGTTCATGTCTTCTCGGGTGGCTTGGTCGGCAAAAATGTTCTTGCCATCGGGTTTGGTGACTCGATACAAGCCCGAAGTGTTGTTTACAAGTGACTGCACCACGGCCGCTGGCCACTGGTTTCCTTTCTTGGCGATCAGCTGGTAGTTGACTTGCTCCAGTTCCGAATTCTTGGAATCAGATCCGACGCCGCCTAGAAACGCTTCATCATCCATCCACAATTCTTCACAACCCAATGCCACCAGCAGTGCATGGCCTGCCAGTTTGCTTTGTAGCTTTAAATTCAAATCACGGCTTGGTTTGGACGAAAATCCAGAGGCGGGCGGGATGTAGGCGACGGTCTTGATTCGTTGCATTTGAGGTCGTTGCAAGTAGCTTGCCAATGCCAAACAACTTTCGAACTTACTACCGCCGCCGGTAATGTTGGCCGCGGTGTCAAATTCGAGAAGCAAGACCGGACGATTCCCACCGGTTTGAGCTTCCCAGCGACTGAGTGCTTGGTCGATGCCCGACTTGACCGCTTTCTCGGAAGCTTCGTCGATCGGCAGCGAGATCTTCAGGCGGGCTGCGGGAGTGGGCTCGGTATTCTGAGCGGCCTGCAAAATGGTGGCGTTCCACAGGCAGGGTAAGCCACTGATGGTTTGGGCGTTGGGTTGAAGTCCTATTACCAAGGGACCGCTAAAGCCGCCCAGATAAATGCAGGCCATCCAAACCAATAGCATCACGATTTTGGCCCGAGTTGAGCTGGCGGGACGGCCGTTTCGAAGTCCGGTGTTGAATTCTTGCATATCAGTTTCCATCGATCTTCGGGTTATCACGATTGCGGTTGGGCAGCCTTGAACTGTTAGCACCAGCAATCGTAACCGAAGGTTGGTTTCCCAATTCAATAAAAAGTCGGGTGAGAAAATGAAAAGATCCCCGGCAGGCCGCGCTGAATCATCGGCTTTGGTCTGCGTTAATGGAGTGATTCAAAGGTTAATTTCGAATGAATCATGCCTAACAAAGATCAAAGTCACCGGTGTAGGTCATAACCGCAGCGATTGTGGGCTTATTCGCGGCTGATGTTCAATTATAGCCCTTTCCAGAGACTATTTTCTCTTTCACACTTGATTCCAATCGCATTTTTCCGCGAACTGGCGGCACAGGTCATGCTTGGCACTGGAAAAGAAGGCTTGATGCGGTGACAATAACCCCTGCGATAAATTGTCTTGCCCGCGTAATTTTAGTTTGTTGTCCAGCCACGAAGGATTCCTAAACCATGTCAGATTTTTCCAGCCAATCCGCTTCCCTGAACCGGAATCAAGTTGACGTTCCGTTGCCTGTGCGTGTCATTTCTGCTATCGATTTGTTGATTTGTATGGCGAACATTGGGTTATTTGCTTGGACGATCTACAAGTTGTACGTCGAAGGGCATATCGACTACATCGGGTATTCTATGTTTGCCAATATGGTGATCGTGACCTCGGGATTGATCGGCCTATTTGGAATCCTTGGCAACATCTTGATCCAAGGCGGCATGGTCAGTGGCGTTCGCTTTGGCTGGTGGCGAATTGGCGTCACGATCGGCAGCATCGCGGTCTTTTCCGGCTTGATGTATATGTTGCTGCCAAATCCTGATCAATTGTTGTCCGTTAAGAATCGCGAAACGTATCTAATCTTCGGCGGCTCGTCGGTGGCGCGGCTGGTTTGGGTGTCGATTTATGGAGTTGCTTTGATACTATTGAACCGAGCTGCTTCGAGGAAAAAGCAATAGTGGGCCCAGGGCTGCTTTGGGTCCTGAGAAGAATTTGAGCCATGCCGCTGAATGGTAAAGACGAAATAAGCCGTCGATTCTTCGAGGATCGACGGCTCAGTTTTGGGGCAGAGGGAACGGCCGCCAGAATCTTCCGATATGAAATTTCGGTGCTGGTGCAGTGATCTGTGCTGGTTCGGTGTTGATGCAGTGCTGGTTCGGTGATCGAAGCAGTAGAGCTTGATCGCCAGCAAAGCATTAGATTCGGGTTGGCGGGCTGACTGATTGATCAGGCCGGGCATTAACTTGAGCAACGCTGGTCGAACCCGTGACGCCCGTGTTCCTGGACAATAAAGTTCTGGGACAGCGTTTGATATTGGTGTCGACTTGGATGGCACTATTGGGGCGTGCTATTGGGGCGTGCTATTAGTGTGAGTTCTTGCGGTGCGTTCTTATTCTGCTTGGGCAGCGGGAGTCGCAACAATCGCTAAGATTTGGATGTTCGATTTTGCATCGCCAGCGGCGCCGTTGGCTAAATTTGCGCCGTTGGCTAAATTCGGGCCTTCGGCTAAATTTAGCTCCGCTTCTGTGTTTGATGTCTTGAGCTAACCGTTAATCTTCGCGTTCGATCATCATTGCCACTGCGTTGCCGCCGCCCAAGCAGAGGCTGGCAATTCCACGTTTCAGGCCCCGCTGGGCCATTGCGTGCATCAAGGTCACTAGCACTCTGGCGCCGCTGGCTCCGATTGGGTGGCCCAGCGAAATTCCGCCGCCTAGCACGTTGACTCGGTCGGTGCTTAAGTTCAATTTCTTACAGCAGGCAATCATTTGGCTGGCGAAGGCTTCATTGATTTCAAACAAATCGATATCGTCCAGCGTCATGCCAACCTTCTCCATCAATTGCGAAATGGCAAACGCCGGCGCGATGAATAGGTCTTTAGGTTGAACGCCAGCCGTGTATGCGGCCACGATCTTGGCCACAATTTTCGGGTTGGCCAGTGAACCTTTGAGTCGTTGGGCGGTGGCCTGATCGGTGACGACCAGTGCGGCAGCTCCGTCACTGATGGTCGAGGCATTTCCTGCGGTTACCGTGCCGTCTTTTTGGAACACTGCACGCAGGCTGGATAAGGTTTCGAGGGTACTGTCGGGTCGCGGGCATTCGTCGGTGTCCACAATCGTGTCACCTTTCCGCGAACTGACGGTCACAGCCGCAATTTCTTCCTTGAATGAGCCCGACGCAATAGCTGCTGCGGCTCGTTGCTGGCTTTGGAGTGAAAATTCGTCCTGATCTTGGCGAGTCACATCATAGGCCTGAGCGATGTGTTCGGCGTGATTGCCCATGTGGCATGCTTCAAAAGCGCAAGTTAGCCCGTCGTGGACCAAGGCATCCACAACTTGGAAGTTTCCTAGGCGAATGCCTTCGCGAAGGCCAAACGAAAGGTGAGGTGCGGCGCTCATGTTTTCCATGCCGCCAGCGACAATGATTTTGGCGTCACCGCAGCGAATCGCTTGATCGGCCTGCATGACCGCCTTGAGGCCCGAACCACAAACTTTGTTGACGGTTACCGCCGCAATAGAATTAGGCAGCCCTGCACCCAAGGCGGCCTGGCGCGCGGGAGCTTGGCCCACGCCCGCCTGTAAGACGTTGCCCATGATGACCTCATCCACCTCCTCAGGACCAACGCCGGCCTTGGCCAAGGCTGCAGCAATCGCGATAGCACCCAATTTGGGTGCCGAAACGGTTGATAGTGAGCCACGAAAACCGCCAATGGGAGTACGTGCACCGGCAACTAGGTACGAGTGTGTCATCAAAGTGTCCTTCGGATCGAACGGTGCTTCATCCAGTTAGCTGGCGTTTGCAAGCAGCCGAACTGTTTTCAAACTGGGGCCGCTGACATAACGGCGATCGTCAGGGATCGCAATTTCGTCGCAATCTATTACGTTAACGTAGTCTCACGGTTGGTCCCAGGGCCCTTATCGCGATTTCAATGAAGTCGACAATACAGCCCTAGTGAAGTGACGGTCCGATCGCCGCAAAGCGTGAAATCTGAGCGAAACCCAGGAAGTTGCTGCGATCGACCGGACAGTATTCCTGGGACAGTATTCCTGGAACATGGTTGTTAGAACATGGTTGTTAGAACATGGTTGTTAGAACATGGTTGTTAGAACACGGTTGTTAGAACACGGTTGCTGGCACATGGTTGCTGGGCAAGGATCGTTCCAGGGCAAAGATCTCCGGGATATTGTTGTGGCAGACGTGACGTTGGCTTGGGCGTCGCACACCAGTCGGGCTTGCCTGCCGCTGGGCCTGGCCGCCAAATCTTTGGGGCCCGACAGTCAGGCGTTTTTTTGGGTAAGTTGAAGGCCTTTGGCGGGCGTGGACAGTCGACTTTGAAATGCTGGCGTTAACTTCCGGTCGGTATGGTTAACTTCCGGCGGAATCCGGATAAAATTTAAGTTCCAAAGCTGATGCCTTTTTCGATTCGATGCAACTTGTGTCGGTTAGGGCCGTGCGCGGTGTGCCAGCCTAGTGTTTGCCACTCTAGTGTGGGCTGGGCAAACTCGGTGGGGCAAAAAGACTGGTGCACGAAATCTGGTGCACGAAATCTGGTGCACAAAGACCTGGCTCTGGGGGCGTTGGCGTTTCAAGGCGAAGCGGGAACTTGTTTCAGGACGGTTCCTAAAACTTATCTATAAACCTTTATCAACTTAATTTGGGCTTGCCCGAGGTTCCTTCATGGCGACGTTAACCGATCTGGAAAAGAAACAAATCGCTCAGGCCGAAGAACTATTGTTCTCGGGTCCCACCAAGGAGGGTTTTGCAAAAGATCTTTTCTTTGGCAAGTTCCGCGCAACCTCGATTATGCCGTACCCAAGCTTGGCCAGTATGCCCGAAGACTTTCAGGCTCGTGGGCAGGCCGCGGTCGACAAGGTGCGAAAATATTGCGACGAACATATTGATGCCGACAAAATTGACCGCGACGCGAAGATTCCCGATGAAGTGATCAAAGGCTTGGGTGATCTTGGAGTTTTGGGGATGACCGTGGGTGCCGAGTTTGGCGGTCAGGGCATGAGCCAATACAACTACTGCCGGGTGATGGAGGTGATCGGTGGGCATTGTGCGTCGACTGGCGTGTTCGTGAACGCTCATCATTCGATCGGTTTGCGAGCCCTGGAGTTGTTTGGAACTCAAGAGCAGAAAAAGCGTTGGATGAAGCCATTGGCGGCCGGCGACAAGATTGCAGCCTTTGCATTAACTGAATCCGAAGCGGGTTCGGACGCCAGTAATGTTCAAACGGTCGCAGTTCCCGATTCTGACGGGAAGGGCTTCACGCTGACAGGTGAAAAACGTTGGATCACCAACGGCGGCATTGCCGATGTGTTGACCGTGATGGCACGAACTCCGGATCCTGCTGACCCAGATGGCAAAATCACTGCGTTTTTAGTCACGCCCGACATGGAAGGCTTTGAGGTTCTGGAGCAACGGATGGAGAAGTGCGGTATTCGTGGCACCGCGACCGGTAGATTGCGTTTCAACAACGTTTATGTTCCTCGTGAAAACATTCTTGGCCCGATTGGTAAAGGCCTTCGAGTTGCGTTGACCGTTTTGGATTTTGGCCGAACGACTTTTGGTGCCAGTTGCACCGGTGCGGCCAAGTATTGCTTGAAAAAAATGGCCGAGCGGGCGAACACTCGACACCAGTTTGGCAAGAATTTGGGCAGCTTTGAATTGGTCAAAGCGAAGATGGCCGAAGCCGCTGCAGATACTTACGCCATGGAAAGTGCGACCTATCACACGGCTGCACTGATCGACAGTGGTGCCGACGACTACATGGTGGAAACCGCGATGTTGAAGGTGTTTGCCAGTGATCAATTGTGGCGAATTGTGAACGACACACTACAAGTTTGGGGCGGAGCAGGGTTCTTTACCGATCAACCCTTCGAACGCTTGATGCGCGATGCACGGTTGAACCAGATTGGCGAAGGTGCCAACGATGTTTTGCGTTGTTTCATTGCGATGGTTGGCTTGCGTGGCGTGGGAATGGAATTGAAGGGGATTTATGACGGAGTCAAGGGCTGGAATCCTAAGTCTCTGTTCGATGCGGGCAAGATTTTGCGACGGGCACCGACCATTTCATGCCCGCACGATTTGCTACGTCCGCACGCTCGTGATCTGGGTAAGCAAGTTGGCAAATTTGCGCAGGCTTGCCAGTCGGCTTGCATTAGGTACCAAGAGGGCATTCTCAATCGACAGTATTTTCAAGCTCGAATTGGTGATATCGCGACCGAATTGTTTATGGCCAGCTGCGTGTTTTCGCGTTTGGTTCGCTTGATCGAAGATGACGTTCCAGACGATCAGCAGCAGTTGGAATTCAAGACCGGTTTGTTGTACTTGAAGTATGCCAAGCGTCGCAACAATGTTCGTCTTCGTGAACTTGCCAATCAGTTTGATGCCGACGTAACCGAGACGGCGGACCTGTGGTTGGCTCACGATTTTAAGAGCTGATTTTGTTGAGGTCAGACGATTGAAATGGGTTGGCACGCAAGTCCTTGCTTGACGTGCCATTTTTTTGCAGCAACTTAAGAGTTGCTAAAAGGTTTGGGCAATCTTGCTTCGTTGGATTTGACGATTGCCTGCGTCACACTTTTTGTTTGGGAAGCTCTGCGATGTCTTGGGAGTCCTTGATTGAAACTTTTCAACAGCAACGTGCCACTATTGCGTTGGGGGGCGGTCCAAAAGCCATTGAACGTCAACACGCCAAAGATCGATTAACAGCGCGGCAGCGGATCGAAAAATTGGTAGATCCCGGTACGATGTTTCTGGATATTGGACATTGGGCCGCGTTTGGAATGTATCAAGAGTGGGGCGGTGCGGACGGGGCCGGCGTGGTTTGTGGAGTGGCCACCATTTGTGGGCGATCGGTGATGGTGATTGCCAATGACGCCACGATCAAGGCCGGTGCTTTCTTTCCGATGACTTGTAAGAAGGTGTTGCGCGCCCAGCGTATGGCGTTGACGAATCGATTGCCTTTGGTGTACCTAGTGGATTCGGCTGGCGTGTTTCTGCCATTGCAAGACGAAATTTTTCCTGACGAAGACGACTTTGGAAGAATCTTTCGCAACAACGCAGTGATCAGCGCTTTAGGAATTCCTCAAATTGCTGCCATCATGGGCAACTGTGTGGCTGGCGGTGGGTACCTGCCGGTTCTGTGTGACAAACTGGTGATGACCGAGGGAAGCGGCTTGTACTTGGCCGGTCCGGCCTTGGTCAAAAGTGCCATTGGTCAAGAGGTTTCACACGAAGACCTGGGTGGCGCTGCCATGCATGAAGCGATTAGCGGAACCATTGATTTCCGCGAGCCCAACGAAGAAGCGGCGATCGATCGCTTGCGCAAGCTGGTTGATAATTGGCCCGAAGATCCTAAGGCGAGTCAATATCGACGTCACCAACCGTTGGCCGCGGCGTCACAAAAGTCTTTGCTGGACATCGTGCCCGCTCAAGCAGGGAAGACTTTTGAAGTTCGCGATGTGATCGATTGTTTGGTCGATCAAGATTCATTTCAGGAGTATAAAAAAGCCTTTGGGCAGACGATCGTTTGCGGTTACGCGCGGATCGGTGGATTCAATGTCGGTATTGTTGCCAACCAGCGTCATCCGGTTCAAAATCCTAAGGAGGGCATGCAATTCGGAGGCGTGATTTATCACGATAGCGCAGATAAGGCGGCTCGCTTTATCATGGACTGCAACCAAACATGGACGCCACTGATCTTTCTGCAAGATGTGATGGGTTTTATGGTTGGTCGTGACAGCGAACATGCAGGAATTATTCGCGCGGGTGCGAAGTTGGTGAACGTTATTTCCAACAGTCGTGTACCTAAGCTGACGGTGATTATTGGCGGCAGCTACGGGGCGGGGAATTATGGAATGTGCGGCAAAGCGTTTGATCCACGGTTCATTTTTGGATGGCCCAACGCACGGTACGCGGTGATGGGCGGTAAGCAAGCGGCGGCGACTTTGTTGGACATCAATATTGCGGCAATGAAGCGGGCTGGCAAAGAGCCCGACGTCGCGGAGTTGGAAGATCTACGAGCGATGGTCACGAAGTCTTATGATGATTCGACGGATATTCGATACGCGGCCGCTCGGTTGTGGGTAGATGACATCATCATGCCCGATCAGACTCGAAATCATTTGATTCGCTGCCTGGAACTTACCACTCGGCATGCGGATGACGAACCTTTTCGTACGGGTGTCCTGCAAGTGTAAGTTCGCCTCGCCTTCCGATCGCCGGTACCTGTTTCCTGCACGGCAGGCAGGTCTTCTGGTCGGCAGGCAGGTAAATTTTTGAAAACGAAATCAACAAGAAACGCCAAACGGCTGCCTCAGTAAATCTAAAGGCAGCCGTTTCTTGTTTTAGAGTCAGATTTTTATCTTCAAGGCCGTTCGTTATCTTGGAGGCCGATTTTTATCTTGGAGTCAGATTTTTATCTTGGAGTATGAGAAGTTCAGCGTTTAGAACGGGATATCATCTTCGTCATAGGAAGCTTGGGAGAGTTCGTCGTTGGCGCTGCCCGATTGGTCCATATTGTCTGCGGACAAGGACCCGCCGCCTAGTTTCTTAAAGCTGGAAGCTTCGGCGTTCAGGAAGAACTTCACTTCGCTGTTGGAATCACGTTGCCAGCGCCGGCCGCTTAAGCGAAAGATGACTTCCACTTCGTCGCCAATGCTCAACGAGTCGACTGAATCGCAAGCGTCTTGGGTAAATTCGATAGGAACAAAGTTGGGGAACCGATCGTTGGGCTGTTCAAGGACCAGCAGTCGTTTACGAAATCCTTTTTGTCCGTAAGTTTTGGTTTCTTCGATCAAGTGGACGATGCCTCGGACCTTGCCTTCGTTCAACAGATTAGCGCTCATGAAACTGATGTCCTGGTACTACTAATGGGTATAAATTCGTTGCAAACCTAGCCAGAGGTAAGGTTTCTACTGACTGGCAGCATCCTACCGTTTTCGCCCTGTTTCGTAAAGAAACCAAATCACCAACTTCTTAAAGTCATTGGCTGCGGTGATCTAATCCACAGGACAGACGTCGACCGAGACCGTCAATTGATGACTGCCCCCGCCTAAGAAGACGCCTCGAAATGGCACGACATCGCTGTAATCCCGCCCCCGGGCGATGGGGACGTGATCCAAACCACAAAAACAGCGGTTGGTTGGATCCAGATCGACCCATCCCAGATCTTGTCCACAGTACAGGGAAACCCATGCGTGTGATTGGTCAGCGCCGATCAATCGTGGCTTACCTTCGGGCGGCAGGGTTCGCAGGTATCCACTAACATAACGTGCGGGTAGCCCAAGTGACCGCAGGGCTGCGATTTGAATTTGTGCAAAATCTTGGCAAACGCCTCGGCGAAGGGTGAACGCTTGGTCCACAGACGTGTTGACGTCTGTCGCTTTGGTGTCGTACTGAAATTCGGTGTAAATTTTCTGGGTCAAGGCCAAAGCGGCTTCTAGGATCGGCATGCCCTGCTTGAATGTACCTTGTGCATATTCAGCAAAACTTTGTTGGCGACGGATTCTTCGTGAATCAAATCGATAGGCAGAGACTTCCAGCCAATTTTGATCGAGTAGTTGTTTGACGTCGTTGGCAACATCTTGCCAGGACGGCGATCGATCCATCACAAATTGGGGTCTGGGTAGGACCTCGACTACGCTGCTGGCGGTCACAACCAAACGTCGATGGTTTTCTTCAACTGAAAATGCATGGACCAGATTGCCAAAAAAATCGGTACGTTTGGTCGAAACGCTAGTCCCTGGCTGAATCGTTAACCGGTGTTTACGGCACTTCAGAAATTCGGCGTCTCTGGGTGTTAGCATGACTTGGTTGTGGCTAACCTTGACAGGCGCTTGATACTGGTAAGTCGTGCTGTGGATTACCTTGTAAATTGAAGATGCCGGGTCGCTTGAAGGTTCAGGCGTTGGCGTGGAATCCCGTTCTGTCATCGTACCGATTCCACCGTCGCAAAGTGTCGCTGCAGGCCTGCATGGATCAGGAATCGACTGGCCACAGCGTCGGACAAATTAGGCAATTGTTCCACCAGTTTACCCAGCAGTTTTGCCAGTACCGCGCGAGTCCCGCTTTCGTCTACCAGCACCAGATCTTGAGGGTCCGCCAGGCGAATCGAATGATTCATCGCGACCACCAGTTTCTGGTCGGGGCTAAGTTCGATCTGATTCTTTTCTCTTGGCAGTGCATCGATATGGGCTTCGATCCGTCGCAATTGGAATGCAATCGAACGCGGGTTGGTATCGTCGGTGATCAGTAAATCACAGACGGCCATGGGGTGCATTGTTGCCATGTAACGCGAGCGATACGTCATCAGGCTATCGACCACTTGCAAGATCGCTTCCAGCGTTGTCTGTTCATCTTTTGCGGGCTTTCGTAGCATGACGCGCAGCAATTGAGCGGTTTGCCAAGCGCGTTCAATTCGCCTTCCCAGATCCAGAAAACTCCAACCCAGCGTCCGGGTGGTGCTTTCAGCCGTCAGGCCCGCGAATGCCATTAGTTTTGTGATCAATTCGTCCAGCAGGCTGGACGTTTGAGTAACATCAGGTGGGCGCCCGCCTTTGGCTTTGTCGCAGAGCATGTCCATGTTATGAACAATTCGCCATGCGTCCACCGAGATACGGTCTCGTACATTCGACGCCAGACGCACGACTTGGTTCAACGAGGCTCGGAAGCCTAGGGGCAGTTGGTCGCTAAATAAGCTAGCCGGTAGGCTAAATTCAATTTGGGGTAACGTCTCTTTAATGCCGGGTACAATTAAGTCGGGGGCGATTTGTCCCAATTCGGCAAGTGCTCGCAGTAGTTGCGAGTTTTCTAGTACATCGTCACGTTCGTTTTGCATTAGGGTCAATGTCAATCGCATCAGACGTACCGAGGATTCAGCGCGTTCGATGTTTCGCCCTAACCAAAATAGCGTGTCAGCAACGCGGCTGGGCAATTCGCCACCACTTCGGCGCAGTGTAATGCTGGCCTTGGGAGAGGGTAGCAATGTGCTGGGCACCAAAGGTTGGTCGGAAATGACCCAAACATCTTGGCTTTTTTCGCCGCTGGTGGGTGAATGATCCAGGATGTTGCTATCGGGTGCAACTCTGGCCAAGCCGCCAGCCATTGCTTGATAGCCATTGGAACTGGCGACCAAAAAACTGCGCAACGCCACTGGCCAAGGCTGAACCTGCTGTCGGTTCCAGACCGGGGCCGTCGAACGAGAGACGCGTTGCTGCGCGACAAACGCCTCGGGTTGGGCTTTGATTCTTTGGATTAACGCTTGCTTTTGTTCGATCGAAAGCGCTGACGGATTGATGGGAGCCAAATCGCCCATTCGAAACGCGTCGCGAATCAGCAGGTCATCAATTTTTTCCAACACATAGGTCAGCGAATTTTCCTGCCCGCACCACCACGTGGCAACCGACGGGATTTGTAGGGGTTGCCCCAATAAGTGTTGGCAAATCCTGGGCAAGAAGACCTTTAATAGCGGGGATTCCACCAAGCGACTGCCTAAGACGTTGGCGACCGCTACGTTCTTCGCGCGAACGACCTCCAGGAAACTGGAAACGCCGATGGAGGAACTGGAATCCAATTCGACGGGGTCACACGAATCATCATTAAGTCGTCGGAAAACGACATCAACCGGTACCAAGCCTCCCAAGGTTTTTAGCATCAAGCGATTCTGACGGACCGCTAGATCGGCACCTTGAACTAGCGTATAGCCCAGGTATCGTGCCAGGTAAGCGTCTTCAAAATAGGAGCGACTTTCGGGGCCCTTGGTCCACAGGACGGTGTGCGGGTTTTCTTGTTCGTTGGGGGCCAAATCATGTAATGTTTTTTGTAGTGTCAAAAAGAAGGGTGCCAATCGCTTAACTTGACAATCGCGAAATGCTTCCGGCAACATTCCCGATGTGATGATTCGATTTTCCAGGACGTAGCCCAAGCCAAAAGGTGCTCGGGTTCGTTCACTAGTGACCCACCAATTGCCGTCAGGACTGCGTGCCAAGTCGGCTGCATACAAATGCAAGTGTCGCTTATGACTATCGGCAAGGCCGTGATAAGCGGGAAAATAGCCGGGATGGCCATACAAGAAACACGGAGGCAATAGTTTTTCTTTTAGCAGCGTTTGCGGACCAAAAAGGTCCCGTAAGATCAAATCTAATAGGGTGGCCCGTTGAGCCAACTGCTTTTCCAATTCATCCCATTTCGCTTGCGGGATCAGCAGTGGAATCGAATCCAAAGCCCAGGGCCGGGAAGAATTTTCCGCCAGGTCATAGGGGTTGAACGTGACGCCGTGATTGGCAATCTGCAGTTCCGCCAAATCATTGCGTCGTTTCAATTCTTCGGTGCCCAGGCGATTAAGTGCTTCGATGAACTTTGGCCAAGGGGGACGTACGACGCCTTGCTGATCCAGCATCTCGTCAAAGACATTGGGCAGCGAGCGATAATCGGCGAACAGGTTATTTGACAAGACTGCGTCCATTGCCGTCTGATGATGTGGGAGAGGAACGAGGCCTGGAATCGCTTTCCAACGTCCAACCGAATGCTGAAAGTTTGTGCCTAAACGTTCCCCTCTATTGTAGCTTTCCTCAGCGGGCTGCCTATCGGCATCAAAGGGCAGGTGAGGCCTTCGTTGGATTTGGGCCTCGATCCAGGCCAAAGACGCCTAGTTCCAAGACGCCTAGGCCCAAGCTCTCTCGGTTCAACCCAAGTGGGTTGCAATGGATCAGGGCTGCAATGCTTCAACGAAAAACGGTCAATGCAATGCGGACACGGTTTCTGGCGGTGTTTGGTGCCATTGCTAGGATGAAAATGCTTTAGCCTAGCGGCGGTTGGCGGCGAAGATCCAAGGTTAATGGGAACACGGGATTGATTTCTTCGGCAGGAATTTGGCACGGTCCTGGGGTGTGCCCCATTTGGAAAAATCGAGCGGTCCGTCGGGCTTCGGCTTCGTTGGCGTTGACTGGGAACGTCTCGTAATTTCGACCCGCCGGATGCGACACATGGTAAGTGCAACCCGCGACGCTTCGTCCGGACCAGGTGTCGATCAAGTCGAAGGTCAGTGGGCTGTGCACTGGAATTGTGGGATGCAAACCGCTGGGAGGGCACCATGCACGGTAACGCACGCCTGCAACAAATTCGCCTGGTACTCCCGTCGAACGAAGGGGAACTCGGCGGCCATTGCAAGTAATGACGTGTCGACTGTCGATCATTCCTAGCACCTTCACCTGCAAGCGTTCAACCGAAGAATCCACAAATCGAACGGTGCCACCGCCGCCAGGTTCTTCTCCCAGTACATACCAAGGTTCGATCGCCGATCGTAGTTCCAAATTGATGTCTTGAAACTGCATCGAACCAATTTTAGGAAAGCGGAATTCTAGGTGAGTGGTAAACCAATCATGTTGAAACGCGAAACCTGCCTGCTGCAAATCATTAATCACATCTCCCAGGTCTTGCCATACAAAATGGGGTAATAGGAAACGGTCATGCAACGCATTGCCCCAATCCACCAGTCGCTGTTGCCAGGGCTGTTCCCAGAATTTAGCAATCAAGGCTCGGATTAACAGTTGTTGCGCTAGGCTCATTTGTGGATGCGGCGGCATTTCAAAACCTCGCAACTCCAACAGACCCAGTCGGCCTGTGCTGCTGTCAGGCGAGTAAAGTTTATCGATGCAAAATTCGGCGCGATGCGTGTTGCCTGTCAAATCGATAAGCAGATTTCGGAAGACTCGGTCGACCAACCATGCCGGGCAATGCTGCCCACGAGGTGGGATCTGTGCGAACGCCAATTCCAATTCATAGAGTGCATCTTTGCGACCTTCGTCGACCCGAGGTGCTTGACTGGTTGGCCCAATAAATCGACCACTAAACAGATAAGAGAGTGCCGGGTGATTCAGCCAGTATGCCACCATGCTCTTGAGCAAATCGGGCTGGCGCAAGAATGGACTGTCGGCCGGTGTGGATCCGCCTAGTACGATGTGATTTCCACCTCCGGTCCCCGTGTGTTTTCCGTCGAGATCAAATTTTTCAGCACCCAGTCGCGATTGACGTGCATGTTCATAGAATGCAAATGTGTTCGTTTCCAACTGGTCCCACGACTGGACTGGATGTACATTGACTTCGATCACGCCTGGATCGGGAGTCACCTTGATGCAATCGATTCTTGGGTCATGCGGCGGTAAATAGCCTTCGATGACAACCGGTGTTTCCATCGCTTGTGCGACCGATTCGACTGCTGAAATCAAATCTAAATAATCTTCCAAGCGTTCCATTGGCGGCATGAAAATATGCATACGACCGTCGCGAACTTCGGCGCAAATCGCAGTTCTGATCGCGAACAAAGGTGACGAACCGTCAGATTCTGAATCCTTCTCTTGGGTCTCCGCCAGCCGCCTCGCAAGCGCTAATTCACCAGGATTCGCCTGTTGCGAAACCCCTTGTTTGTAACTGGTGGTTCCAGAGCCAGGTAAAGACGTTTGTGTCGAAGGAGCAGATCGGAATGCGGGTTCAGACAAGGGAGACTTAGGCTCCATGGGCGACACTGGGTACAACTGGGTTTGATCGGTTGGCACCCAGGGCAAAGAATCCAGCGGCAAACGTAGGCCGATTGGTGAATCGCCGGGCAGGAGAAAGAAACGTTCGGGGCGAACCGGCCAAGGCCCGCTTAGCCAGTCCTTCTTCTTCCCTTTTTCGGGTTGAGGTTTCGCGGTCGCGGAATTACTTTGCCACCAAGCTCGGCGAAGAGGCAGAACAAAGCCTGAGGGTTGGTCCAGGCCACGACTGATCACTTTGGCCAATCGTTGCCGTTCTTCAGGGTCACGCAACTTCGAATTCTTAGCGTCCACGTTCACAGGAAGCTTGTGTTCTTTCAGCAAATAGTGCGCGGTGTCTTCGTACGCGGCCACGATCCATTTGGGGCTAACGCCAACCAAATTGCACAGGTTCTTGAGAAACGTTTGCGCGGTTTTGGGATCGCATTGGTAACGGGTATCGGGCTTGGCAATAAGAGCTGGGTTTTGCCAAATCGCAACCCCATCTTTTCTCCAAAAACAAGACAATGCCCATCGAGGCAAAGATTCGCCCGGGTACCATTTGCCGGTCCCGAAATGCAACAGCCCGCCGGGCGCAAATTGGTCTCGCAAGCGATGAATTAAGTCTTCGGACCGTTTGCGTTTTGTGGGGCCAACTGCCGAAGTGTTCCACTCCTCGCCTTCCATGTCATCGATCGACACAAAGGTTGGTTCCCCGCCCATGGTCAGTCGAACGTCTCCGGCATCTAGGCGGTCGTCAATTGCCTGGCCCAATTTTCGGATCGCCTGCCATTGGTCTTCGCGATACGGACGCGTCACGCGAGGTTTTTCGCTAATCCGGGTGACGGACATTTCGTGATGAAACTGGGTTTCGCATTCATCGATACCCCCGGCGATGGGGGCTGCGGAATTGGGCACGGGTGTGCAAGCCAGAGGGATGTGGCCTTCGCCGGCCAAGAGACCCGAGGTAGGATCCAAGCCAATCCAGCCAGCGCCTGGCACGAAAACCTCGGCCCAGGCGTGCAGGTCGGTAAAGTCGACGTCCGTTCCTACGGGGCCATCCAAGGCTTTGACGTCAGGTGTCAATTGAATCAAATAGCCGGAAACAAAGCGCGCGGCCAAGCCCAAGTGTCGCAATGTTTGAACTAGCAACCAACCCGAGTCGCGACAGGACCCCGACCGTATGGTCATGGTTTCTTCGGGAGTCTGAACACCTGGCTCCAGGCGGATGGTGTACTTCAGCTCTTGCTGCACTCGCATGTTAAGTTCGACAACAAAATCGGTGATCCCTTTCTGGCTGCGGTCGATACTGTCAATGAACCGTTGCCAATTCGGGCCAGCGGGTAGGGTTTCCAGATAAGGCTCTAGTTCTTTTGCTAATTCGGCTTCGTAGGTCAGTGGGAAATCTTTGAATTGATCGTCCAAGAAGAAGTCGAATGGATTAATGACCGTCAGGTCTGCCACCAGATCAACTTCCACCGAGAAGACACGAGTCTGCTTAGGGAAAACGCTACGTGCTAAGAAATTCCCGTGCGGATCTTGTTGCCAATTCAGGAAATGATCTTGCGGAGTGATCTTCAACGAATAGCTAAGGATAGGCGTGCGGCAATGAGGTGCCGGTCGAAGACGGATCACCTGCGGCCCAAGCGAGATCAATCGGTCGTAGTGATAGTGGGTTTGATGGTTTATCGCAACTTTTATGGACATGTTTTTATCTATCGTGCTTCGGTTTAGCTTTGACTTTGTGTTTGCGTTGCAATGGTGTCGACCGGGCGAATTGCCAGGAAGTTCGAGTGGACACTGTCGCCGATTTCATTCAGGCGTCGTTGCAGATGGTCAATAAATTCATGCAGTCCATTGTCAATAATGTTCGTAACGTCGGCGTTCGCAAGTTCATGTTTCAAGTCGGCAAGTGACTGTTCGGCAGAGTTGCGATATTCATTGTCCATGTTTCGTTTAATACCTTGATTGCCAATCGCACGTAACGAAATCTCTGCTTCTTCGACGCAGTAACGAATGGCTCGGGGGAACGCTTGGTCAACCACCAAAAAATCGACAATGCGATGGATGGAAATCGTCTGGTAACGTTTGCGATACATCTCGAACCCGCTTACCGATCGCAATACCGCCGACCATTGCAAGTCGTCAATCGTGGTTCCGACATGTTGCAGCGTGGGCAGCAGGGTGAAGTACTTGACGTCCAAAATGCGGCTGGTCTTATCCGCCCGTTCCAACAATCGCCCTAGATTTGCAAAATGCCATCCTGTGCCACGAGACATGGTCGAATCAAGCAGCCCGTTGAATGTATGGCTACACGTCTTTATCGTCTGATAAAGATCTTCATCTTTGACGCCAATGTCTGGGGTTGGCGAATCGGATTGTTTCATTTCTTCGGCATCGCGAACGATATGATAGAAATCATTCAACTGTTCCCACACTTCCGAAGAAATCGTTTCGCGAATACTGCGGGCGTTTTCACGAGCGTTAGTCAATGCAGATGCGATTGAGTGCGAGTACTGACGGTCGAATGTGAGGAAATTCAAGACCGTGCTGGCGTTGTATTCCTGGTAACGTTCTTCGAACCGTTCCACATCGCCGGTCACTTGGATTAACGGTTTCCAGTGGTTCTGCGTGCTGTAAGGTTGGTCGAGAATGAAATTTTTGGTCACATCGATAAAGCGAGCCAAATTTTCGGCTCGTTCGACATAGCGGGCCATCCAGAAAATGGACTCGGCGACTCGGCTTAACATGTTCTGTCCGTTCGTTGACTTAGAAACTTAATCGCTGGCAAACCGTTGGACGACCGTTGGCGACGGCAAACCACTTCATCGATGTTTTCAAGGACGGTGTTGACCATGAAAATCGATTGGGTCATTGGCTAAAGAGTCGACTCGGGGTCGGCAACTTGTCCTGGAACCGTGGCCACCACCCAAGTATCTTTGCTTCCGCCGCCCTGTGACGAATTGACCACCAGTGAACCTTTCCGCAAGGCGACTCGTGTTAAACCGCCAGGCATCACCCAAATGCTTTCGCCGTACAAGATGTACGGTCTTAGGTCGACGTGCCGGCCTTCAATATTACCGTCAATCACGGTAGGGACTCGGGACAGTGATAGCGTGGGTTGCGCAACGTAATTGCGGGGATCGGCCTTGATCTTCTCAGCAAATTCGTCTTGCTCGGCTTTGGTTGACATTGGGCCGATCAACATTCCGTAGCCGCCAGCTTCGTTGGCTGCTTTTACAACCAATTCATTCAGGTGTTCCAAGACGTAATTGCGGTCGTCTGAGCGTTGACAAACGTAAGTCGGAACATTGGGCAGGGTCGGCTCTTCATTCAAGTAGTAGCGAATCATATCTGGAACAAACGCATAGATGACTTTGTCGTCAGCGACGCCGGTGCCAGGTGCATTCGCCATCGCCACGTTGCCATTGATGTAGGCCTGCATCAGGCCGGGTACCCCCAGCATTGTATCTTTGCGGAAAGATTCAGGATCAATAAAGTCGTCATCAATCCGGCGATAGATGACGTCCACCTTTTCAAAGCCTTCGGTGGTTCGCATGTAGACATAACCGTCGCGAACTACCAGATCACGACCTTCTACCAGTTGAACACCCATTTGTTGAGCTAAAAAAGAGTGTTCGTAGTACGCCGAGTTATAAATCCCAGGCGTTAGCACCACAACAGTTGGATCGTCCACATCGGGCGCCAGGTAAGCCAAAGTTTGATAAAGTTGGTTCGGATAGTTGATGACGGGGCGAACCTGAGACGCTGAAAAAATTTGGGGAAAGCCGCGTTTCATCAGCAGGCGATTTTGCAAGACATAGGAAACGCCAGACGGGCATCGCAAGTTGTCTTCCAGAACGTAAATCGCGCCGTCGCCGTTGCGAACCAGATCGGTACCGGTAATGTGACACCATATTCCGCGCGGTGGTTGCAAACCGATGCACTGAGGCCGGAACGATTTTGCGCCCTCAAGTAGTTCACGGGGAAGAACCCCATCCTTGATGATCTCTTGCCCGTGATAGATATCTTGTAGAAAAATATTCAGGGCTCGGATGCGTTGCTTGAGACCAGCTTCGATGTGCCGCCATTCATAGGCTTCGACGATCCGAGGAATAATGTCAAACGGAAAAATCTTCTCGGTGCCTTGTTCGTCGCTGTAAACGTTGAACGTGATTCCCATGCGTAGCAAGGCGCGGTCAATGGCTTTTTGTCGCTGTTTCAGCTCGCCATCGGGCAATGCGTTGATCATGTCAGCCAGCGCACGACCGCCTGAACGCGGTTGTCCGTTTTTATCGAATAGTTCGTCGTAGAATCCGTCTTGCAGATAACCGTCAAATCGATGACTCAACTTAGGTGACTCCCGCGCTTTGATCGAGCGCATTTACTTTGATCGTGTTGGTTCTGATCGGTGCAGCTATGGTTTCTAGGCAACAGGCAAAATACTCAAGTTCTTGCCAGCGACATCGCAGGCGACCTAGCCGAACGCTTGCCTAGCCGAACGCTTGCCTAGCCGAACGCTTGCCTAGCCGAACGATGGCACCGTGGCACGCTCGGGCTTGGGGCTGGTAATCTCAAGCAAAATCCCAACATAACCTGAAGGCCGCCGTTCATTGGCCGAAGGCGGTGGTAGCGGACTGCCAATGAATGTTACGGACCACGGTTTAACGATCATTTTCGCAACAGCAATTGCCCCGGCATCCTGCCCACCAAACTCCGACGTTATGTTCGCTGCAATCGATGTAGGTTCTTCCCTAAGGTGAGCGGCAGCCATAAAAATATTAGCTCGCAGCGCAAGCAAGTGGACTTCGCTTCGCCTTGCTTCGCTTTCGCTGTGTGCTTGGTTTGCGGTAAGTTTTCTTTTGCCACTAGCCTAATCGTAATTGATCTAGTTTGGCAAATGAAGCGGCTGTTCCAATACTAGGGGTTGAAAGCCAGTACCGTACGGGTTGAAGTCAGCAGCGATGACCGCTTGCCGACCGTTAGGTCTCCAAAAGCCGCAAAGCCGCAGTAGCTTTTCGACGAAGTGTTCTTCCTTATCGAACTGGCAAGGGGTTGAATTCAGTATTTCCAACAAAGATGGCCATGAATTCAAACTAGCGTATCAATGAGGTCATGATTTTCAGGGTGGTTCTATTTCTTTTTAGAATTAGGGTCGAAGGTCGCGTCCAGAAGCAGACCTTAGGATTGGCTGAATGCGCCAGTGTTTTGGTCAAGGTTCGCTGCCGGGTCAGGCAGTCGGTGATGTTGATCGGTTAGACGATCCCGCTGGCATGGGCAGAGCCTGGGAACTTAATGGCAATGCCGAGGAGTTCAGAAATAGAGGCTTCCTGCACCTGCCGCCCTTGTTCTGGCCCAAAGTCGGAACGGTAGTCCTGCGATGGGTCTGCAAAGTAGTGCTTAATTAGGGAACGCAAACCAGCAAAATGGAATCAACTGCCAGTTGCTAAGTTTACCACCGGGCTGCGCGGTCGGGTGCCCCATCACGGGCAATTACCAAACGGTGTGCCGTAAGCAATAGAAATGTTGAGATAAAAAGTCCGCAGCGCAGGCAAGTGGCTTGCGCCATTAAAGTGGCTTGCGTCACTGCTTACGCTTCGGGCTTGTCTGGGGCAATTGTTCGGCGACACCCGCAACGTATTTGCGGACGATTCCTTACTTGGCGGCTGCCAACGCGGCTGCGTAATCGGGTTCGTCGACGGTTTCAGCAACTTGTTGAGTGTAAACGACGTGACCTTCTTCGTTCAAAACAACGATCGCTCGGGACAGCAATCCCGCCAAAGGGCCGTCTTGAATTTGAACGCCGAACGAACGGCCGAAGTCACCGGTGCGGAAGTCAGAAGCGGAGACCACATTCTCCAGTCCTTCGGCGCCGCAAAAACGATTCTGAGCGAAGGGTAGGTCTCGCGAAACACAGACCACGGTGGTGTTTTCCAAGGCCGCTGCTTCTGAGTTGAATTTACGAACGCTGGATGCGCAAGTTCCCGTGTCCACGCTTGGGAAAATGTTCAGCACAACTTTTTTGCCCTTGAGGCTGTCCGAAGTGATGTCGGCTAGATTGACACCAGTCAAAGTGAACGCCGGTGCTGGGGTTCCGGTTGCTGGCAAATCGCCAATGGTGCTGAAATCGTTGCCTTTTAGTTTTACTACTGCCACGTGTGGCTCCTGAGTGTTTGGTGTTATTTCGACGGACATCCGCAACCATTGCTGATGATCCGCTTTGCTGGCGCAGAATGTAACGTTTCCACGATTGGAATGTCTTGCTGACGCTGTCAATTTGGGAGGCAAAAGTGGAAAGCTGGACTTGACCAGCTGATCACTAATCCGATGCTTAATTTGCCGTTAATTGGGCCCATTTGTCAACCAGCCCACCACCTGAAAGCTGCAGCCATTGCCTTAGAAATTAAGGTGGTTTTGGCTGCGAAACCATACTTCTTTCTCGAAAAAGTTTGACAGTGGTAGTCGGATCGGTTCCAATCGCTGCTTCTTGACTCCTGTAGCACTCTGTCTTCATCGCCAGTCGTTTCCATCATTGCGTCGGTACTGGGGTAGGCTCACGTTTTGATTTGGGTAGATTCTTCTTCCCAAGTTTTCAGAAATAGGAGTGATCGATGCGTAGACGCGGATTTACGTTGGTCGAACTGCTGGTGGTGATTGCGATCATCGGCATCTTGATGGGCCTGTTATTGCCGGCTGTGCAGATGGCTCGTGAAGCTGCGCGGATGGACCATTGCAAAAACAACATGAAGCAGATTGTGCTTGCGCTGCACAGCTATGAAAACTCAAGGGGACGATTCCCGCCGGGATGGTCTGCTAAAAACGCGACCGACGACCCTGGTTGGGCTTGGATGTCGTTTGTGCTTCCCGAAGTGGAGCAAGGAAACTTGCACCAACAAATTGATTTTCAGGTCAGTGCGTCGGCCTTAAGGCATGACGCGGTGCGAATTGCTCCGCTAGAAATGATGTTGTGCCCGTCGGCAATTTGGGCGACAGAGAAGACTTTTCCCTTGAATCGATTTGACCAGGATCCCGTCGAGATCACTCGGGCACAGTACGTTGGCTGCGTCGGTTCGAAGGTAGTTGAAGAATCGATGGAAGACGGCGAATCTTGCCCGTCGACTCAGTTGATGTTTGGTGATTCTCGCGGGTCTAATGGCGTGTTTTAGCAGGACAGTCGCACTCGGTTTAGTGATATTCGTGACGGCAGCACCCACACGATTATTGTGGGGGAACGTAGCGCCCAGATATTTCATTCCACTTGGGCGGCGGTGATGCCTAATTCCACTTATGCAGGATGGCGAGTGGTCGGCTGGACCGGCGAACCCCCAAACAACAAATCTTATAGCGTCGAGCCTCATTTTCACGGCTTTGCTCAGTTTAATAGTTCGCATTTCGGGATGACGAATTTTGGTTTTACCGACGGTTCGGTTCATGGTATTGCCGATGAAATTGATGTCGAAGTCTTCAAGGCGATGGGATCGATCAAAGGCCGTGAAGTGCAAGCGTCGGAACAATAGTGCGGGTTTCGGGCAACAATTTTGTAGATTTAGCTTACCGTTAGCCGTTTCTTGCTAGGGTCGGCGTTGATTGTGTTTACGATTGGAATTGCTCGTGCCTGAAGCACTTGGGTAGGTTAGGATTGGGCCAGTGGTGATTGGCTTGCTGTCGATCGGCTAGTGATTTGGCTAGTGATTCGGGTGAAACCGAACGCTTGGTGGATTAGTTTTTCTTGGTTTGTTCATTTCGTTTGGGAGTTTCAAAATGGCATCGTTTAGCCGTCGTCAAATGATTCAAGGCAGTTTGTTTGGGCTGGCAACCGCCGGAGTTGGTGGTTTGACGCTTCGTGCAGGCGCGTTCCCTACCCTGGCGACCGAAGATGTGCATGACTATCAAACTTATTTGGATGATAAGGGAATTCCGCAGGTTCAGCCTGCTGAGAAATGGGAGCCCACAGGGAAGGATGTTTTGGGGCCTTACTTTGTAGCAGGTGCGCCGTTTCGCGGAAAAGTCACCGCACCATTAGTGCCAGGCGAGACTTTGGTGATGCGGGGTCGCGTTTGGGGCTATGACACCAAGAAGCCCCTGGCCCAGGCGGTGTTGGACGTTTGGCAAGCCGATCATGAAGGTAATTATGATATGGACGATCCAGCGAATCCTCCGGCATGGGAAAAATTTCGCAACCGAATTCGGTTGGTCACCGATGAGATGGGTTACTATGAATACGAAACCATCAAGCCAGCGGCTTACGGTGTCGGGCGAGGCACTCGGCCGTCGCACATTCACTACATGGTCCAGGCGCCTGGCTATAAGAAATTGGTCACTCAGGTGTATTTCAAAGGCGATCCGCACCTGAAGAGTGATGCATCGGCCAGTCGTTCCAATTTGATCATTCAGCCAGAGGTGATTGCCACCGATGGCGGTAAGTACTTGCGTGGCACTTTTGATATCGTGCTGGCCCAATAATCGTAGAGCATTCAGCATGTCCTGTGTGGCGGGCCGGTGAACTATTGCGGGCTGGTGAACCATTGCGGGCTAGTGAACGGCTTGCTTAGCCCATGTTCTGTTGCTGCCGTATTCGAGAGATTCAAACCAATTACCGCTTGGGTTTAGAAGACATCGTTCCTCTAAGCTAAAGCGGTTTTTTCGTTTCCGAAGCGGCCCTGTATCAAGAATTCTTCGACCAATTGTATTGCTTTGGGATACCAAGCTAGAAACCCATGATGGCCTTGGACGCAAGCGAAATCGGTTTGTCCATCTAGTGGAACGCTGTGCGGATGGATCACTCGGTCCTTGCTGGCTTGCACAATTCCGAATTCCAGTCGTCGGACCAGCGGTGAATTCGGCAATTGATTGACATAGCTGTTTGCGGCGTCCGAAATTTCACTTAAACTTGGGGCTAACCAATTCAGCCAAGGTGCCAGGCGTCTGGCCGTGTGTGACCCTCGGTTGGGCGGGGCCAGCATGACCAATCGTCGCAACTTGGCCACCGACGTGTCGTCGTCCAGGTGGGCCAACATCGCTCGAATGATAATCGCGCCCATGCTGTGACCGACCAGGTGAACCTGCGTGGTCCTAGGATCGCTTTGGATGGTGGATAAATGATCCGACAAACGCTGAGCCTGTTTTTGGACGGTGGTCCTTGGGCTCCAATATCCCCAATTGCTGACGGTAAATCCCAGTTGCTCTAGCCGTCGGGCCAGCGGGTACATGTCCAGGCGGCTACCACACAGGCCATGCACCAAAACGACCACTTCTGATTTTCTGTCGTGGGTCATAGGGCTTTCCCCGAGTGTGCAAGTTGGGTCCAGTTCAGGACTAAGATCAACATCCAAGTCACCAACCCGCCTCGGACTGTCCAGCCAAGAGTGCGGATCCAATTGGAATTGACCAACCGAGAATGGACGGTCGCGTCAAAGCCTTGGGTCAAGGTTTCGTGGCATGGAATTTGGATGAACGCTGTGGATGCCCACATCAAAATTACAAGAGCTAAGGCCACGTAAACAAGCCCATCGGGAATTGCCCGAGGGCGAAACCAAATTAACAAAATCGCGCCAAGCAGTTCGATCAGCATCGGCAGGCCCACGACGGGTGTGATCAGCGTCTGATGCGAGAGTTGATATGAAACAAATTCATCTTTTGCCACCTTTGCGAACAATGGATAATGCACAATCTGCACCATCCAAATCAGACCGACCATGTAGAACGTGGACAGTAGATTGGCGATCAAGACGATGTTGGGAAGTTGCATGGGTCGCCGGAGTATGGATCAAAGGGAAATTAGCCGGAATCACTTGCTCCGGAAATTAAGCGATTCGCGTTTGGGTGACCTGGTAGTGATCGTCGCGAATCGGTTTCCCACGCCGCAAGTGCCGCGTTGGCGTAAGTTTGCGAACAACAGGTCGCCTCTGGAGCAGGACACAGTGACCGCACATTACGTGGTAAAATAACAAACAATAGGTGCCGTAACGAAAGTCAAGCAGTCGCACGGTCGCGAAATATCTTCAGATCAATCTTAGTCTGGCAACGATTTAAGCAGGTAGAAGTGGCCGACAGGTCCATTGCCTTTGCCAATGGTTAGCGAATGCTTTAGTGCCTGAGTCACATACTGTTTGGCGGCGATGGTGGCGGCCAATGGCAGTAAGCCTTTGGCCAAATTTGCTGCAATTGCACTGGAAAAAGTACAGCCAGTGCCATGCGTGTTAGCGGTGTCCACGAACTGGGTTTTTAGAACCTCGCAGGAAAAGCCGTCATACCAAACGTCGACGCCGCACAAGTCACCCGTCAGTCCGCCTCCTTTGACGACAACCGCTTTGGACCCAAGTGCATGAATGGTCTTGGCGGCGACAATCATGTCGTCAATCGATTGGATCTCTTTCCCGGTCAGTAGTTCTGCTTCGTATCGGTTGGGCGTTGCAATTATGGCCAGCGGCAGTATCCGTGTGGCGATTAAATCAATCGCATCATCATTTAACAACCTGTCACCGGCGCGAGATACCATGACAGGATCAACGACCAGATTGGGAAGTGGCGATGCGGCGAGTTTACGGGCAAGCGCTTCAATAATCGACCGATTCAACAACATGCCAGTCTTGGTTGCACCGATCGTCATATCTTGCGTCACCGCATCCAACTGAGCAATCACGGACTCGGGAGGGAGAGCATCCACCCGAGTGACGCCAGTTGTGTTTTGCGCCGTCACGCAGGTTAGCACGCTGGTTCCATGGACTTGATGGAACGAAAACGTCCGTAAATCGGCTTGGATTCCTGCGCCGCCACCGCTGTCCGAACCAGCGATGGTCAAGGCCACCGGTGGTGATGAAGAACAATTCATTGGACCTGTCGTCAATAGACTTGAAAGTTGCCTGGGGTAAAATTTATTGGTTTCTACGGTAAGTCGTCCCAATCGATGGCCTTGGGAACCTGGCTCTGAATTTGCAAGTGTGGTAACTTCACATCCATTCAAGTAAGGCTTAGGCCATCTGGGAGTTAAACCTCAAAACGTTTTCCATCCTCTTCGTAACTGACTTGGTACATATCACGCCGTCGGTCTTTCCAGTTTTGGACCGAACCGGATTCTTTGTGTTGCCGAAGCAGTTCAAAGTCAAGATCGTGAATGATAACGGTTTCCACATTGGGATTGCATTCGGCAGCGATCGCGTCACGCGCAAATTCTACATCGGCGGGAGTAAAAATTCCTGACTGAGCGTAGTGAATATCAGCGTTTTCCACAAACGGCAAATTGCCAGTGCAGCCTGAAATGGCCACATACATGTGGTTTTCCACGCAGCGAGCCATCGCGCAATGCCTGACCCGAAGGTAACCGTGTCGCGTATCGGTATTGAATGGAACGAATACCATTTGAGCGCCTTTTTGGGCGGCGATTCGAGTCAGTTCAGGAAATTCAATGTCGTAGCAAATTTGAATCGCAATGGGTCCACAATCGGTCTCAAATACTTCGACTTTACTGCCAGGACTGACACCCCACCATTTCTTTTCGCTGGGCGTGATGTGAATCTTGTATTGTTTGCCAATCGACCCATCGCGTCCAAAAAGGTACGAGATGTTGTAAAGCGTGTCATGTTCAATAACAAACTGGGAACCGCCAATGACGTTCACGTTATAGCGGATCGCCATTTCGGCAAAAAATTCCAGATACTGGGGAGTGAATTCCGCCAACTTCCTAGCCGCGTGCCCCGGTTGCATTGAAGGCACGCAAGACAAAAGTTGGGTTGTGAATAGTTCAGGGAATAAAATGAAATCGCATTTGTAATCTGACGCCGTATCCAAGAAAAATTCGCACTGTTGAGCGAATTCGTCAAAGTCTTTGACTCTACGCATTTGATATTGAACCACGCACACTCGGATTGTATCTACGCCATGGTGGAATCGGCGTTTCGCGCCTGCGACAAAGTCTAAGTTTTTCCATTCCAAGAACGTTGCGTAACCGCGAGAATCGGTGTCCGATGGTAGGTAGTTGGGGATCAAGCCTTGAACCGCAAAGCCATTGGACAATTGAGCGGTCAAGACTTGGTCATACTGTTTCTTTTCCAAGACTTCTTCAATGTACTGTCGGGCAGACATACCATCGGCAACTTTATGGTAGCCAGGGATTCGACCCGCGATCATGATGCGGTTCAAATTCTTGTCGCGGCACACTTCTTTACGGGCTTCATACATTCGACGTGACAACCGCATGCCGCGGAATTCGGGATCCACCATAATCTCGATCCCATAAAGCGTGTCGCCTTTGGGGTTGTGGTTGGTGATTAAACCGTTGGCCGAAACTTTCTTCCAGTCGTGCCATTCCAAGCTTGGATCGTAGGCAAGAATTAAGCTGCTAGACGATGCCGCAAGTTTGCCATCGATTTCAATACAAATTTGACCCTCAGGAAAGATTGCTAACTGACTGGCAATTTGGTTTTTACCCCAAGGATCCATCCCAGGGAAACATCGTCCCTGCATCGCCACGATTTGGTCAAAATCTTCGATTGTCGTGCGGCGAACAATAATCTTCCACTCGTAGTCTTTAAGATCTAGCGGTTCGGACATTTATGAATTCTTAAGGTTGCGGGGCTGGTGTAGAAGTGAAGCTGGCGAGGCACGCCGGGTGCCGATGCCGGTCCAAAGTCGCGTGGGCAGGCAATTTGAATCCAAGGGCTGGTTGGAGCGTTTTACGGCCACATCAACGGTTGCAGTGATCATCCTATCCATGTCTGGGCATGGCTTCCTATACGGGGCAACCCGATTATGGCCCGATTGAGGCGGACAGGCGGAATCATCGTTGGTGGACGTGGCAATGGCAAGCCATCTTTATCGTCATAAGCCGAGTGTCGCCGAACTAGAATCCGCTTTTTACGTTCATTCCGGACACTGCCCGAAGTCTCTCCAGGCGGTAGGTTCGGTCCAGGTCGATTCTTAGGTATTGTTGAGCGCCGAATGAACTGCCACAAAATTGCATCCGACATTTAATAGATCGGTTGCAGACGCTGGTTGCGATTTTCGAACCGTCGGATGGTCGGGCGAAACGTCCAGCGGGACGACCCCGTCCACAAGTTCTGAGCCTGAAATTTTGATCCTTGGATGGACCCGTTTACAACCGACCAAACATTGCTTCAATTCGTAAGGGTTTTCCATTGATTCGTTATGCGATCACGATTTTCCTCAGCGCGTTCTTGCTATTTCAAGTTCAGCCGATGGTTGCCCGTTTCATTCTGCCTTGGTTTGGTGGATCGTCCCTGGTTTGGACAACCTGTATGTTGTTCTTCCAGGTGTTCTTGGTGGCAGGGTATGCGTATTCGCATGTGGTTTCCAAATTTCTATCGCCACGCGCGCAGTGGATTTTGCATCTAGTGATCGTCTTGGCGGCGGTGGCGATACTTCCGATTCGGCCGGTCGATTCATGGAAGCCGCTGGATGGCAACATGCCAACGACTCGGATCTTGATCTTATTGGCGGCGAATGTTGGTTTACCGTTCTTCATTTTATCGACGACGGGGCCCTTGATTCAGAAGTGGCAAAGTTTGACCCATCCGGATCGTTCCCCATTTCGTTTGTTTGCGCTATCGAATTTTGCTTCCTTGCTGGCCTTGATCAGCTATCCATTTGTGGTCGAACGTTTTCTGACGGTCGACCAGCAATCTTGGCTATGGTCTGGGACCTTTCTGGCGTTTGCGGTCTCGGTAGCCTATTCCGGTTTCGTTTATCAGCGGACCGTGAAACGTGGTTCAGACGCCGCAGGTCTAGTAAACCAAACGTCCGCTCAACCTCAGCAAGAGAAGGCTGTGGCGACCAGTAGCATGACGATTCTTCTGTGGATTGTCTTACCGATGTTGGCCTCGATTCAATTGCTGGCGACGACCAATTTTATGACCCAGGAAATCGGGTCTCATCCGTTTCTTTGGATCTTGCCGTTGGCGTTGTATCTCATTTCCTTCATCATCTGTTTTGACCATGAACGGTGGTATTATCGGCCATTGTTTTTTACGGGCTTGGTGCTTTCATCCATTTACGCCTGTTCGGTTTTGGCTCAAGGTCTAGGTGCAGGTGTGTTGGAGCAAATTGTCAGCTACGCTGCGGTGTCATTTTTCAGCGCAATGTGTTGCCACGGTGAATTGGCTAAGATTAAGCCACCGGCCAGTCAGTTGACACTGTTCTACCTTTTGATATCTGTTGGCGGCGCCTTGGGCGGGATCATGATCGCTTTGGTGGCTCCCGTTTGGTTGCCCAACTACTACGAGTTTCACATTTGTTTGATCGCAGTGTTACTGGTTTGTGTGGGTACGTTTGTGGTGCCTAAGTTGCGGGATTGGAAGGCTGGCGAGTTAAGTGCTGCGATGCAGATGGGGGTTCGACTGTCTTGTTTTTCGGCCGTCGTGGTTACCGGTTATTTGCTGTATTCGTTTGGGAAGTACATTAGCAAAGATTTTGCCGCAAATGTCTTGACCGTGCAGCGAAATGAATACGGAGTGCTGAAAGTATCCAACGGTGATTATCGTCGGGTGCTCTACAATGGACATACGTTGCACGGTTTTCAGGTCAACGAAAAGCCAACTCACGATATGCCGACCAGTTACTACAGTCCTTCTAGTGGACTGGGACAAGCGATTGCGTATTTGCAAACAGACGAGCCCAAAACCAAGACCGATGGAATGTCAGTGGGAGCGATCGGGTTGGGAACCGGCACCATTGCCGCGTGGGGGCGAAGCCAAGATACGATTCGTTTTTACGAGATCAATCCAAAGGTTGTCGAGATGGCGGAGAACTATTTCGACTACCTGTCAAACTGCAAGTCGAAATTGGATATCAGCTTGGGGGATGCCAGAATCCAGTTGGAACGCGAAACCCAACGGAACGATCCCAAGTACGACCTTGTGGTTGCCGACGCGTTTTCTAGCGATTCGATTCCCATGCACTTGCTAACTTTAGAGGCGGTCCAGCTTTACCAGTCTCGTTTGAAAGACGGAGGGATCATTGCGTTGCATACGTCCAATCGTTACCTGCGATTGGAAAATGTGGTGAAGCGATTGGGGACAGAAATTGGCTTTCAGGCCGTATTGATCGATGACAATTCTGTCCGAGACACTTCCGAGACCGACGATGGTGACAATCCCAACAGTGGCAGCAAGTGGGTTTTGTTGACCAAAAATCAAGCCTTTTTGGACAGTTCTTATGTCAAGGACAACACGACCGCTTGGCCTGATGAAAAGTATTCGGCATTCTGGACGGACGATTCTTCATCGTTGCTGCCTGTGATGCATTAGTCGATATCTTACCAAACCAAGTGCCAGAGACGATTTATCATTTGGCTGGATAAATGATTTTGGGTTGGGTTAGGTGGGATCAGAACGTACGGTTGATGCGGGAAAGAACCACCGTTGCCGCCCACCATTGTTGAGATCCGCTGATGCCTGAAGGCCACACCATTCATCGCCTTGCCCTGGACCATGCCAAAATTTTCGCCGGCCAAAAATTGATCGTACTATCGCCCCAAGGTCGTTTCGGTGACGAAGCAGAAGTGCTTTCGGGCAAGGAATTTCAGGGGACTGAGGCCCGTGGAAAGCATTTGTTTTATCGCTTAGGTTCAGGCAAGCCCCAGTCGCAAACGCTAGTGCACATCCACCTTGGGTTGTACGGCAAATTTCGAGTTCACAAGAATCCGGCTCCAGAGCCTCGCGGCGCGGTTCGAGTTCGAATGATTGGGCAACACAAGACGGTGGATTTGAACGGACCCACCGCATGCGAGATTTTGTCACCCGAGAAATACCAGGCTTTGCGTGATCGACTGGGCGAAGATCCGTTGCGAAAGGATGCTGAGCCCGAACGCGTTTGGCAGCGTTTTCAGCGCAGTCGGTCGTCCTTAGGCACGTTGTTGCTAAATCAAGCGGTGATCGCAGGCGTGGGAAATGTGTACCGTGCCGAAATTTTGTACCTTCTGAAATTGGATCCCCAACGCCCAGGTAACAGTATTGATCGCCAACAGTTTGACGCCTTGTGGAATCTGACGGTCGATCTATTGAAGATCGGTGTGAAGTACAATCGAATCATTACGGTCGATTCTTCGGTGGCTGGAAAGCCGCTAAGTCGCTTGAATTCACAAGAACGATTGCTGTGTTATAAGAAAACGCACTGCGTTGACTGCGGTTCCAAGATTCGCAAGTGGACATTGGCAGCGCGAACGATGTACGCTTGCCAAACCTGCCAAACTTAAGTTGCCGCAAACGGGCTGGGCTGCAAACGGGCTGAGATGCATGGCTGGCTGGGCTGCACAGGTCGTCGGGCTGCACAGGTCGTTGGGATGTTCGGGCGACTTGAAAGTAATCATGATCAACGACGGCGAAACCTTGGCCAACAGTCAGTACTTGATCGGTTGCCCAGTTTGGGCTTGTGCCCATTGGAAGAGGACGGTCTTTGCGGTCAAAGCGGCAAAAAATAAATGGCTGCACCAGTCTTCGCATGTCTCTTGATTAGCATGTCTCTTGATTAGCATGGCATGGTCAGTTGGCCAAATTCGGGCCTGGCGGATCGATGCTGCCTAGCAGGTTGGTGATACACTCGGCGTATCAGCCCCATTGGGCTGCGCGATCCACCAGTCGTTTTCGACCTTGGTGGTCAACTGGTACCACTTGCGTTTTCGACCAGTGGAATCATCCCACCGGCTGTTGATCAGGCCGTCATCCTCCAATCGGTGCAGTAGCGGGTACATTGTCCCTGCGGGCAGTTTCACTTGGTCGTCACTGCTTTGACGGATCTTCTTTTGAATCAAATAGCCGTACTTTGGCTCTTCAGCCAAGATGCTAAGCACCATCAATTCCAAGCTTCCCCGCAGTAGATCGCGGTGGATTGGGTCAGTCACGTCGCTCCTTCTATTTTCGAAGTACTTGCGAATTCGAGGGGCTAAAGTCCCAAGGCAAACTAAGCCCAAAACCGAGCCTTCAGAATGAAACAGGCCTGCGGTTGTGTCCGAAATCACTTTGTGTTGCCACCCTATGTATGGCAAGGCGATACATACTGTTGCAAGTGAAATATCAAAAAAAACACGGAAAAGTGAGAATGTTTCCCTTCGGTCGTCAAGGGATCGAAAGTCGTTAGAATGGACGGCGATTGGCGTGGTTGGGCAGCGTTTTGGCGGCTGTAGTGAAGGCATGGATGTGAATTATTCGGTATTGGGAAGCGGAAGTTCGGGCAATTGTAGCTTCTTACAAGATCAAACCACGGGGCTGTTGATCGATTGTGGGTTCGGCCCCAGGACCCTTGCCGTTCGATTGGCAGCGGTGGGCTTTACCTGGCACGATGTTACCGATGTTTTGCTTACCCATACTCATGGGGACCATTGGAAGGAAACCACCTTTGCGTATTTGTTCAAGCGGCGAGTGACTCTGCATTTGCACCGCCAGCACCTGAGTCGTTTGTTGAACTATTCGCCCGCAATCAAGGCGTTGCACGACGCGGGTTTGACCCAGTGTTACCAACCAGAAAAACGTCACTTTTTGGACGTTAGTTTTTCATTTAGTCCCTTCGACGTATCGCATGATTCGGGACGAACGTTTGGCTTTCGCCTTGAAAGTCCTAAGGATCTGTTTTCATCAGGTTGGAGCCTGGGGTATGCCTGCGACCTGGGGTGTTGGACGCCAGAAATTGCAGGCCAACTGGTTGGCTGTGAAATCTTAGCCATTGAATTTAATCACGACCAAGCGATGCAACGTAACAGTCCGCGTCCCGAACGATTGATTCGCCGCGTTTTGAGTGATCAGGGCCATCTTTCCAATGGGCAAGCCGCACAGTTGCTGTCGCAGGTCCTATCGGTTGATTCGCCGTCAACCAAAGCCGTCGTTCAGTTGCATCTAAGTCAGCAATGCAACCAAATCTTGTTGGCAAGGCAAGCGGCCCAGCAGGTCATTGCCCAACACGGCAATCACCAGCAACTGTTCACCGCCCAACAAGCGACTCCGATCAATATTAGTCATCCTCGGTCATTGGCCAACGAAAGATAAAATCATCGCTAAAGAGTACAAAGTCCCGCGGAGACCGTTAAGTATTTTTCGATGAGTGACACGCCAATTAACCTTTCAAGGTTTAGTACACCAATTAAGAATGTGCCAGGCGACTAAGTGTTGCGTTTGAAGTGGCAAAAGGGTTGTTGGTTCAAGCGTGAAAATGGAACGCGAGATTCGAGCTTGATAAGGCGAATGCGACTAGTTTTCAATGGCTGAAAGTGGCGACCCGCGACACGCCGGTCAAATTGATGAAGTTTCAGCCGGGTTCTAAGTACCTGTCGGGTAATGAGTTAAGCATTTTTTGGTTGCAGATCCTGTTGTTGAAATTGCGCCCGTTATGCCATCAGTTTTTAGTATTTTTGTTGACGCAATAGTTTTACTTCGGTACGGTCGAAGAAGTTTTCGTTCCGCGAGGCAGGACTGAGGGCAGAGAAATGAACCAGCAACCAGCAACCAGCATACGTTAGCATTATTGTTGTTTGGAGCCGTTCTGTTTTTGTCTTTATTTCTGCGGAACGCTGATTTGAGTAGCCTGTTTGTCTTCTATTAAGGTTGCATGTGATGTTAATTCTAAGATTCGTTGGTGCTGTGTTTGTTCTAATGCTAATGAATTTGGCAATGCCTGCTTTGAGCCAAGAGGTCCCAGCGGCAAGTGAGATTCAGGCAAGTTGAAATGAAGTTTTCCTCAATAGTAAGCAAGCTGCACTTTGTAGGATGAAGTACGTATTGAAGAAGGGCAGCGATGTTGCTCGGACCGAAGTTCATTCGTTTGGTCGAAATGATGATCGGGTTTTAATCGCTAGTTGCTATGCTACAGAAGGGGAAGAAGTGAATGCTCATGGCGTTCTTCACCTTTTTGATGGGGCAAATGAAACGTCCGCCAGAACGGTTTCGCGATTTGAAACGCCTAGTGATCAGCAGACTGGGTCGGTGGCTGGTATTCAGGAAGTCGATGAGCCAAACATTCGTGTTGCTGGTGCGGTCGGAAATCTAAAGTACGCAGTAAGCGTCTCTGAGCACCGTTGACTGTTTGGGCTTGCTGGGGCGGGCTAATTGCATTTTAGTTTACTCTGCCGCTTTTTGTTGTCGCTGCGTTTGGCGCTGCGTTTGGCGCTGCGTTTGGCGCGCTGCGTTTGCTTGCGAACGTCCCGCTCTCTACGCTCCTCTTGGCGATACATGCGGAT
>JBDNHU010000196.1:0-7346 GCA_041688615.1 Mariniblastus sp.
ATAAACTCGATGCCCACGTCTTTGATTCGTTGCGCCAAAGCTTCCCAAGTATCCATCTCCAGTACAACGCCATAGTGTGGGATCGGAACGTCGTGACCATCGACAGGATTTTCGATTCGACTCAGGGTTCCAGCGCGTCCGATTTCTGGATTCCAATGGACGACAAATTGGTGCCCAAACATGTCGAAATCGATCCAGCGATCGGAACTTCGTCCCTCAGCAAATCCCAGCGTTTGGCCGTAGAACTGCCTGGCTTCGGGGATGTCGCGAACGGGGATCGCGATGTGGAACGGAGTTAGCTTGACCGGCGTCAAAGGGGATGACATACGCAAATCCTGCGAATTTCTAAGGAGGCAACGATGAACGGGAAAGTTGATTTTAAGTGGAACTGGGTTTGTAAGGGAAACAGTGATTTTCGAGAGAAATTGGGTCCCAGTCGCCGGGACGCCGCAGGCGGTTTGCCGTATGCTCCGAGGCGATTTGCCGGATACTGGCACGCGATTTTTGTGCCAGGTCACGTCGATTCACTAGGAACCACGATAGCTTATCGGATGATCACTGCTAGGATAGGCTTGCACCCTGGAACTGGAAAAGATCCAAGCTGGAAAAGTACAGTCACCACATTACAGCACAACCAATCAAGGCACATGATGGCGAAGCGAAGAATTCTGGGCAAGCGGATCTTGCTAACCGGCGCATCCAGCGGCATTGGTTGGCACTTGGCACTACAATTGGCCCAGCAAGGTGGGCGGTTGTTGGTGACCGCACGTCGCCAGCAGCAGTTGGCAGAACTGTCGCACTTGATTCATGCCGAAAATTACCAAATGCAGTCCGGTGCCGCAAAAGATTGCCAACATTCGGCGGGGGATTGCCAATATTTGGCGGGCGATATCACTGACGGCGACTTTCGCAAACAACTAATCGACCAAATGCAAGTTCGCTATGGCGGTTTGGACATCTTGATCAACAACGCGGGCGTTGGCGCGATGGGAAGTTTCGCGGAATCTAGTCCCCAGACGTTACGCCAAGTGATGGAGGTCAACTTTTTCGCGCCCGCCGAACTGATTCGACTGTCGTTGCCAATGCTGCGGTTGGGCCAAGATCCGATCGTGGTGAATGTCAGTAGCGTGTTGGGGCATCGAGCGGTGCCGCTTAAGAGTGAATACTGCGCCAGTAAGTTTGCGATGCACGGATTAAGTGACTCCCTGCGAGCCGAACTGGGACAGGAAAATATTGACTTGACGTTGATTAGTCCCAGTACCACGGATTCCGATTTCTTCGACCATGCGATTGCCGATTCGACTCAACGAACCTGGAAATCCAAGCACGCAATGGCACCACAGAAGGTGGCCACCGCATCGGTCCGTGCCATCTGCAAAGGCAGCCACGAAGTGATCTTGACCTTCGCCGGAAAGTCCCTGGTGCTGTTGGACCGAATGTTGCCCACCATCGCCGACAACGCCATGAAACGCTGGGGGCAGTAAGCGGCAAAAGGAACCGCCCGCCGCCCAGTGTGCATTCCAGTGTGCATTCCAGTGTGCATTCCAGTGTGCATTCCAGTGTGCATTCCAGTCCCAATCAGAAACACAAGTCCAAAGCGGCCTAGCCTGGATTCGGCTTGGGCTAGTAAGCGAACGACTTGGCAATTTCTGCGGGAGCGGCTTGGTATTCTAGAGGTTCCATGCTGGATCCGGCGCGGCCTTGGCTCATTGATCGCATCGAATTGGAATACCCGAACAGTTCGGCCAACGGTGCTTCGGCTTCGATAAACGTGATTCCGCCACGATTGTCCGTGTCCACAATTCGGCCACGACGTTGTGCTAAATCGCCCACGAAATCACCGTAATAGTCGTCGGGCGTCGAGATCGTCAACTTCATGATTGGTTCCAGCAAAGTCGGTCCGCCCGCTATCAATGCCTTCTCGAATGCATCGGCTGCTGCGATCGTGAACGCAATTTCGTTGCTATTTTCCAACGAATACTCGGCGTCGATCAACGTCACTCGCAATTTACTTAGCGGGAAGCTGCCGATCGTACCGCCAGCCTTGCCTCGGCCAATCAATTCGCTCATCGCGGCTTCCTTCAATTCCTGAGGCAGTTTTTCGGGCAGAATCTTATTGCTGACTTCGACCGTCACCGCATCCTCTACCGGTTCCATCAAGATCTTGACCTTCGCAAACAACTGCTGACCGTTGACCACTCGGTTGCATTGCCCAACCACTTCCACTTTCTTGGCAATCGTTTCACGATAAGAAACTCGAGGCTTGTGAACCTTGACGTTCAATTTAAAATCACGAAGCAACCGGTGCTTGATCACCTCCAGGTGCAATTCGCCCATGCCGGCAATCAGCATCTGGCCGGTTTCCAAATTCTCTTTGGCTCGGAAAGTGGGATCTTGGCGTTTTAGCATCTCCAACACTTCCAACAACTTTTCTTTTTCTGCCGTCGATTCGGGTTCGATCGCCATCTCGATGACGGCCTCGGGGAAGTTGATCGATTCCAGCAATATCGGTTTCCTGGTATCGCACAGAGTGTCACCGGTGACCGCGAATCGAGGCCCAATGAGGCAGACGATATCGCCTGGCCCCACACTGTCCATTTGGCCATCCCGTTCCTTTTTTGAAGCGTGGATCTGCCACAGTTGCGCGGCGTTTTCTTTCTTGTCTTTGCTGGGGCACAGCAAGCGAGAATTGGCCTTCAGTTCACCCGAATACACGCGGACCCAGTACAAGTCACCCGTCTTTGCCGGCAAAATTTTGAATACCAAACTGGAAAACGGGTCGTCCGCACTGGGAGCCCGGCTGATCGGTTTGTCGTTGTCCGTTGGGTCAGTGCCTTGAACAGGCGGGCGATCGAGTGGACTGGGCAGATAATCTTGAACCGCGTCTAGGACCCCTTGAACGCCCATGCCGTGCAAAGCCGAACCGCACAGCAGCGGCTGAATTTTCATCGCCAGTGTAGCCTGGCGCAAGGTTTGCTTGATCAGTTCGTCGGAAATGGGCTGCTCTTCCATCCCCAGCATCGCCATCTCTTCGCTATGATCGTACAACGATTCCAATAGTTGTTCGCGCCAAAAAGCGGCCTCGTCGGCGAACTCTTCAGGGATAGGATTTTCGACAACGGTGATGCCGTCGTATGTCAACATTTTTTGCTTGATTAAATCGATCACGCCGCGGAACGGATTGTCCACGTGCGCGGGGCCTTCGCCCACGGGGATCTGAAGAATGACCGGATTGGCAGCCAACCGGGTTCTCATCTGGTTGAGGACTCGGTTAAAGTCGGCACCTTCGCGATCCAATTTGTTGATGAAAGTCAAACGAGGCACCTGATAACGATTGGCCTGACGCCACACCGTTTCCGATTGCGCTTCGACGCCTTCACGAGCGCTAAAGACCACAACCGCGCCATCAAGCACGCGCAGGCAACGCTCCACCTCGGCCGTAAAATCCACGTGTCCGGGCGTATCCAGCAGGTTGACGTTGGACTGGTTCCATTGAAATGTCACACAGGCCGAGTAGATCGTGATGCCTCGCTGCTGTTCCTCGGCGTCGTCATCGGTCGACGTCGACCCATCATCGACACGTCCAGCACGATGTTTGGCGCCCGATAAGTACAGCATTTGCTCCGTGACGGTGGTCTTTCCGGCGTCAATATGGGCAATGATTCCGATATTGCGGATGGTTTTGATGTCACGTTTCATGTTCGATCGTTCGGCCGGCCAGGCGCCGACCACTCCTTGAAAACAAGCGTTCAACTGATGTTTTGAGTCGTAGTATGATAGCGACACAATTGGATCGCGAAATCCGTAACCCGTGTTTTATAATTGATGAAAAAGAACCGTTATCGCTCGGCAACCGTTGCCAGTGGCGTTCAGGGCGTCTTTAATAGGGAAGATGGACCTGGATAATCGTTACAAAAGGCGTCACTTTCTAGTCAAGACGGACGACGGCAGCAGTTTTCACTTGGGGATCGCTTGAGTTTTCACTTGAGTCGGTCTGAGCGAAGAAAACGGCTGTCGGCGTCGGAATGTTCGGATACTAGGTCAGCGTGTGGGTTGGCCGGTGAGTATCCGCGTAAGAATTTGATGAGCGTGAAAACCATGATTTCACGGGCCAAACGTAGGACGGTTCCGTAGATCGGCCGTCGAACGTCAGATTACCAGCCTCAGATTAGCGACCTCAAATTAGCGACCCGGACGAAGTTACCGCATGCCTGAGTTACCGCATGCCTGAGTTTTGTGAGTTAGGAAATTTTGGGAGCCAGGAACGTTCCTGCCTTGGACGTAGCCCCGTAAAACTTGCTTAGCCTCGGGAAACTTGGCTTACGCGTTCATCCCATGCCCGCCGTCTTGAATTGCTCGTCAACCCAAACCGCCATTATTTCTGGCAATGTGATGTCCGTTTGACCGTTTTGCTACCGCATTTTAAGTTCCGTATTTGTTCTGCTTGCCGCGATCCATTTACATTTTGACCCCGCCCTCTGGAGTTTCCCTCATATGCTGTTCAGCTATGTTTCAAGTTCGATCGATGATTTTTTTCGCGTTGGAACCAAGTCCCAGCGTGAATCGTTACGTCGTTTCGCCCTTGCTTTGACACTGTCCATGTTTGCAGTTTCGCTGGCGGCCAATGTTGCGATGGCTCAAGTGCGCCGAGGCGGCGGGTTGACCGAGGCCAGGAATACCAAATTTAACCAAGAAGACAAATTTCGTCAGTTGGAAGAAATTCTGCCAACGCCTAACGAATATCGAACCGCTTCGGGTGCTCCGGGCCACAAGTACTGGCAACAAAAGGTCGACTATCGAATTGATGTAACTCTGAACGAAGACCCGCGAACGCTGGACGGTTCGGAATTGATTACGTACCAAAACAATTCGCCCGACACGCTGAAGTATCTCTGGCTACAGCTGGACGGAAATCGCTTCTTGGGGAATTCGGACGATGCGTTGACCACCACGGCATTGGATCCAACTCGAGTGCCGTTTGATTTTTTGCCTCGGATGAAAACCGCAGTCGAAGGTGGCGGCGGAGTCCAGATTAAATTGGTCAAAGATGCGTCTAACGATCAAGATTTGGCGTACACCATCGTCAAAACGATGATGCGTATCGATCTGCCAACCCCACTTCAGCCAAGTGAATCGACTCAATTCCAAGTGGATTGGAACTACAAGATTGTTGATTCGAAGTTGGTGAGTTCTCGCGGTGCTTATGAATTGTTCGAAGACGGAAATTGTATTTTCGAAATTGCTCAATGGTTCCCTCGTCTTTGTTCTTACACCGATGTTAACGGCTGGCAACACAAGCAGTTTTTGGGCCGAGGTGAATTTGCCTTAGAATTTGGCGATTACATTGTGAGTATCACAGCGCCGGAAGACCATATCGTAGGCGCAACTGGCGAAATCTTGAACATGGACCAGGTTCTGACCGAATCACAAATGGGTCGTTACAAGGAATCTCGCACCGCCCCCGAACCCATGTTTATCGTGACACCTGAAGAAGCCAAGGCCAACGAAAAAGACAAGAGCGAAGGCAAGAAGACTTGGATTTTCAAGGCGGACAACGTTCGCGACTTCGCATTTGCGTCATCCCGCAAGTTTATCTGGGACGCCCAAGGCGTCGATGTGATGGGCAACAAAGTGATGGCAATGAGCCTTTATCCAAACGAAGGCGAACCGCTATGGAGTAAATTTTCAACTCAGGCGATCATTCACACGCTGAATGTTTATTCGCGCTTCACGTTCCGTTACCCCTACCCGGTGGCTTACAGTGTCAACGGCCCGATCGGCGGAATGGAATATCCGATGATCTGCTTCAATGGGCCTCGCCCAGAGAAGGACGGCACGTACAGCGAACGCACAAAATTGGGTTTGATTGGCGTGGTGATTCACGAAGTGGGCCACAACTACTTCCCCATGATCGTCAACAGTGATGAACGGCAATGGACGTGGATGGACGAAGGTTTGAATACGTTCCTGCAAGTGCTGGCCGAACGCGAATGGGAAGAAGGTTACCCTGTGCGTCGCGGTGAACCAAGAGACATCGTCGGTTATATGACTAGCAACGATCAAGTGCCAATCATGACCAATAGCGAGTCTATTCTGCAATTCGGACCCAACGCTTACTCCAAGCCGGCGGCTGGTTTAACAATCTTGCGTGAAACGATCATGGGCCGTGAATTGTTTGACTATTCATTCAAAGAATATTCACAACGTTGGATGTTCCGTCGCCCTATGCCTGCCGATTTCTTCCGCACAATGGAAGACGCGTCCGGTGTGGATCTTGACTGGTTCTGGAAAGGGTGGTTTTACACAACCGATCACGTCGACCTAGCAATTTCGGACGTTCGGCAGTTCAATATTAACTCGATGGAGCCTGAATTCGAAAAGGGCATCTTGCGTGAACAACGTGAAGCCGTGCCACCGTCGTTGACGGTTAAGCGAAACGAAGGTATGGCCCCAATGCGTTCGGAGGACCATCCTGGCATTTTGGATTTTTATTCGACGTACGATGAACTGGAAGTCACAAACCGTGACAAAGCCAGCTACAAGCAAATGTTGTCGGGTTTGACCGACAGCGAAAAAGAAATGCTATCCAGTACGATGAATTTCTACGTGGTCGATGTCCGAAATCTGGGCGGTTTGGTGATGCCTGTGCTGCTACAGTTCACTTACGAAGATGGCTCGAAAGAAGATCTTCGCATTCCTGCCGAAATTTGGCGTCGGGATCACGAAAAAGTTTCCAAGATGTTCATGACTGACAAAGTTGTGACGAACGTGGAATTAGATCCACAGTTGGAAACCGCGGACGCTGAGCGTGATAATAATTACTTCCCTCCGCAAATCAGCAAGTCACGCTTTGAACTGTTCAAAGGTGGCCGAGGGGGTCGAGGAGCCGGAGTTCGCGCAGGAGGACCTGGTGCGTTTGACGGAAATCCAATGCAAGCGGCCAAGCAAGCCGAGGAAGCCAAGAATCGTCCCAAACGTCCCCGCGGCGCCCGTGGCCGTGCCGAAGATGCCGCAAGTGATCAGTCCGATGACCAAGGTCAGGAAGACAAGTCTGAAGACAAGTCTGAAGACAAGTCTGAAGCCGCGGACGAAGCCAAGGTTGATGACGACGGGACGATAAGCGAAACGGCAACGGAAACCGAATCGAAAACCGAAGTGAAGACTGAAGCCAAGACCGAGACGGATACCAAGACCAAGACCGAGACTGATACCAAGACCGAAGTGAAGTCGGAAACGACCCCGCCCGGTGGCGAAGTTAAGGCCCAAGCCACTGCGACGGCAGTGTCTTCGGAAGTCGGAAAGTAGTCGGAAAGTAGTCGGAAAGTAGAAGGAAAGTAGAAGGAAAG
>JBDNHU010000197.1:0-8964 GCA_041688615.1 Mariniblastus sp.
GCAGATGCTTTACAAGCTTTGGAACAACGGTCCCAGGAACTGCAGCAGGCAATCGACCAGAATCAACCGACTCCATCAGCACCGACCTCAGCACCGACATCAGCCACAGAATCGCCGCAGCCTGAAGCTGAAGGACAGAACGAAGTACCATCACAGGATCCGTCGAAGGGTGATCCTCAAACTGCTGCCGGTCAATCATCCGAGCCGTCGACCAAGGGGGCGCCTGCTTCGGGGAAAGCGAGTGCTGGTTTAGGGGGCAAGTCACAGGATGCGTTGCGGGGTGCTTTAGGTGAACTGCTGAGTCCTGCCGACAAGGCAAGGATGTTGGATCAATTGGATCGACAGCAACGCAGAGACAATGCAGACACTTCACCCGGCGAAAGTGGGAATCCAGCAGGCCAGCAAGGTTCTAATCCGCAGGCTCTTTCTCAAGGGACCGATAGTTTGTCCCAGGCCGCCAAGCGTTTGGCAAGTCAAATGAATCGGCAGCGGCAGTCGGAATCCAGCAGCCAATCCAGCAGTGAATCCAGCAGTGAATCCAGTGTCCAATCGCAGGCAGTAAAGCCGAGCCCATCAGGTCAAAGCCGCCAGTCGTTTTCAGGGAATGGGGAAGGTCCGGCAGGGGGTTCGGTGGCAAGGACGGTTGACTTGGAAACCGAAACATCGTCCAGAGATTGGGGACGATTGCGGAAGCAGTCAGCAGAAGATGTGGTGGACGGTTCGCGGGAATCGGTGTCGCCTCGATACCGACAGCAGGTAGATGCTTACTTCAAAATTCTATCCCAGCAAAGGAAGTAGCGTGTCCATGTTTTCCAAGCTTTTGGTCAGTAAGATTGCGTTGTTGCTATGCTGTGCGCTAACCCCGTTGACCAAGGCTGCTGTGTGGCAGGGCGACGACTTGGTTGATGGCAGTGGTCAGTCAAAGTCGATAGCGGTTGCCAACCAAGACTTAGTGGTATCCAACGAGCGGGACGAGGTGGATGACGCCATTGATCGGGCGATTGAATTCTTGTTGAAACAACAGGGTGAGAATGGCTCATTCTATCAGTCAAGTCACAGTACAACGATGTCGGCTTTGGGCGTCATGGCTTTGGCCAGTGTCGGTACGACTGCAACTCAAAATGATGCACGCTCTATTGCCATGCGAAAGGCTCTAGATTTCGTTCTGTTGGAAAAGCAACAAAACGATGAAGGCTATTTTGGGGAAAGTGATGGTTCGCGGATGTATGGTCATGGCATCATCACCTTGATGCTGTCGGAAATGTTGGGGATGGGGGCCGATCAGCAACAGGATGCATTGATTCAACAGCGTTGCCAACGTGGGATTGATTTGATTCTCAAATCGCAGCGGCAAAAGAAGCCTGCAGCGTATCAGGGGGGATGGCGTTACACGCCCGACGCCAAGGATTCTGATCTTTCGATTTCAGTGTGGCAAGTGATGGCCTTGCGTTCGGCTAAGACCGATGGAATGGATATCCCCAATGATTCGATCGGACAAGCAATCGCCTATTTCAAGCGATCTTGTACCTCGCCGCTAGATGCTCAGGGGGTGCCTATCCAGAAAGAGGCTGGATTTTCTTACACTCCAGGGAACAATAACATTCAATTCACAATGACCGCTGCGGGATTGCTGGCCATGCAAGTGTGCGGGCAATATGATTCGTCGCTGGTGGAGAAATCTGCCGAATGGTTGTTGGAACATCCACCCAAAGTTGGCGAACGATTCTTTTACTATGGAACCTACTATTACGCGCAAGGAATGTATCAACGCGGCGGAAAGTATGCTAACCAATCCCGCAAACAAGTAAGTGATGTTTTGCTGGGGCAACAAAAGGCCGATGGCAGTTGGGCAGGGCAGGGTGAAGAAGCGGGAGCCGGACCTGTCTACACAACTTGCCTGGCAATTCTAAGTCTTAGTGTTAAGTATCACTACTTGCCGATCTATCAAAAATAATCGACGTTGCTTATGATCGTCACCATCGCTTGGGATTTGTGTTGTCCTTTGAAAGGACGCAATCCGCCGGTCGATAGATGACGGGATAAGTGCGGTCCAGAATTGGGTAGCTTCTGCTACAACTGCTTCGCCATTGACGACGATTTCGACAAGCATGCCAGCGTATAGGTAATTGAAGGAAGTTAGGTAGGTCGCTTATAATGCCTGTCGACGGGGAATGTTTTAGGACGAGGTAACGCAAGGGAAATAGGCTTGTGAAGAGTGGATTGGCCGATCAAAGCAAGCATGCTTTTCAAGCAACCGATCGCGACAACGGTGAATCGGTCTTTCAATCAGGTACCATCAATTTTGTGGCGGTGGGTACCGGTGGCGCGCGTGCGTTGGTGGAAAGTGGTCCGGGTGAACGCTACATAGTTTCGATAGATTTTTCGGAACTCGCGTTTGGAGAGTTGTTGATTCATTGCGATTGTTCACAATCCGATTCAGGTTTCAAGTGCGAGCATTGTTGGTCGGTGTTGCGCGCGTTGGACCAAGACTATGATATTGCATCTACGGGTGATATTGCATCTACGGGTGATATTGCATCTACGGGTGACATTGCATCCACGGATGGCGGTACATCCACGGGCCGCGGTCGGGTGTCAGTTTATCAAGCTGATCCGGATGAAGTGCTGATTGGTGAACCTTTGCTTCCTAACACCGTGGTTGATATTCGGTCAGCACAAGTCGATGTAAAAAAGCAAGCGATTCTAAGCAGCCTGTCGACAAATTCGTGGCAAACGGATTTGATGTTTGTGTCCAAACGCTATGTCGCCAATCGTTCCGATGCATTGGTGGTTCCCACTTGGAACCGTTCGAACGCCACCCAACAATTGTGGTTTGTTATCGTTGTTTCGGATTTGCTCGGAAACCGGGCTTTCACTGTGCATTTCTTTCAATCCAAACGTAAGAGAAACGGCAAGTGGGGCGTTCCGGCTAGGCTGAGCCTTTCCAAAGATTCTGTGCGGTGGTTACAGGATGAAGATGAGAAACGGGCGTTGACGATTCTAAATTGGAATGACAGCGGTTCCCATTATTCCAGCTACTACGGTTCTCACCAGCGGCACCAGTCGCTCAAATTTCAAGAGATGCTTGCGGCAGAGACTATCCAGGCACTCAGTGCGACCAATCGTTTCGTCTTGACTCAGACTTTCGATCATTCTTTAACTCAATGCACGCCGATCAATGTCGACGTCCAACGTCCGTGGAAGTTTGTGGTCCGTCTTAAGTTGAGCGATCAAGAGGATCAAGTGCACTTGGTTCCTGAATTGGTACGCCCGTTTGACGATGACGACGATGACGACGCTGGCGAAAACCACCCACAAATCGCTGGTGAAAAAGACGCCCTGCCTGTCGATCGTTTGGAACGCCGAGGTATTGCCCAGATCTTGGGGATTTGCGATTCCAGTGCGGTCTTGTTTGCGGATCAAATCGGAATTATAAACAGGTCCGATATCTCTTGGGTAAGGATCTGGCAGGGACAAAAAACGTTGATCATTGGGCGTCACGAATTGGGTGCCTTTCTGCACGCGGTAGGTTCTTTGGAAAATTTTCCTCCGTTGCAATTGGACCCAAGTTTGCAGGTGCCTGAAACCGAAGGTAGCCCTAGGCCGGTGCTGAAATTAATGAGCGTCAACAAGCACCACTTGAATTTCCAGCTGCAGGTTTCTTTTGCTTATTCGGATCTGACTGTCCTACCAAGTCAATTGCATGACAAGGTGTGGTGCGAAGCAGAAGACCGATTGATTGTGCGAAATCGTGAAGCCGAAGCGAAGTTTCTTTCCGATTTGGATAGGTTACCCATCATTCCTCCCAGCGGTCGATTCCCCTTCCCGCAAATCAGTAAGAAGTTTTTGCATTCGATCGTCACAGACTTGGTTGAAAAAGGCTGGGAGGTGCTAGCCGAGGGGAAAACGTTTCGATCGGCCAGTGGTTTTAGTGTCAGCGTTAGTAGCGGAGTTGATTGGTTTGATCTGCAGGCGACGGCCAATTTTTCAGGCCTTGATGTGGCGTTGCCGGCTCTGCTACAGGCGGTACGTCGTGGCGAAAAATTTGTAGTTTTGGATGACGGAACCCATGGCCTCTTGCCTGAAGACTGGTTGAAGCAGTTCGCCAGCCTGTCCAATATGGGCACGGTTCAAGGTGGTGCGATTCGTTTTGAACGAAGCCAAGCGTTGTTGCTTGATTTGTTGTTGGCCGAACGTGATGAAGTTGCCGTCGACAAGGATTTCTCGAGCTGGTGCAAGAAGTTAAAGGCATTTTCAGGGATTCAAGCTGCGAAGCAACCTAAGGGATTTCAAGGTGAACTGCGGACTTATCAACAAGAGGGACTGGGTTGGTTTGGTTTTTTGCAAGACTTTGGGTTCGGCGGTTGTCTAGCCGATGACATGGGTCTTGGCAAAACGATCCAAGTCTTAGCGCTCTTGGAAAGTCGGCGAACTCGGCGTCTGAAGTCCGGCCAGAAACGCAAGCCTTCGATTGCGATCGTTCCCAAAAGTCTGATCTTTAACTGGGTGGATGAAGCAAATAAATTTACGCCCGAGTTGAAAGTTCTTGACTATACAGGCATTAATCGAAAAGAGGTTGCCGATCAGATTCCCCATTGCGATCTAGTGGTCACCACTTATTCGACCTTTCGGATTGATATCCAGAGTCTAAAAGATGTTGAATTTGACTACGCGATATTGGATGAAGCGCAAGCGATTAAAAACCCCTCTTCCCTGGCTTCAAAAGCAGTGCGATTGATTTGCGCCGATCATCGTTTGGCGATGACAGGTACACCCGTCGAAAATCACCTGGGAGACCTTTGGTCGTTGTTCGATTTCCTGAACCCGAAAATGCTTGGTAGTTCGTTGGCCAGTTGTCGCCGCTTTTCAACAGAATCAGATAATGTTCAATTAAACGCGATCAGCCAAGCGTTGCGGCCGTTTATTTTAAGGCGAACCAAAGAACAGGTCTTGACTGAATTGCCGCCCAAAACCGAACAGACCTTGATTTGCGAATTGCCGCCCAAGCAGAAAAAGTTGTACGACCAGCTTCGTGACCACTATCGTGCCTCGTTATCAAAGAAGGTAAAAGAAGTGGGGATCGCCAAGTCAAAGATCCATGTGTTGGAGGCTTTGCTGCGATTACGTCAAGCCGCTTGTGACCCCCGACTGCTTGACCCGAAACAGAAAGTGAAAGGCGCCAAAATTGAACGCTTGATGGAGCAACTGTCGGAAGTCATTTCCGAAGGGCACAAAGCGTTAGTGTTTTCGCAGTTTACAAGTTTGTTAGCTTTGGTCAAACAAGAGGTCGAAGCATGCGGCTGGAATTATGAATACTTGGATGGGAAGTCGTCGAAACGATCTCAGAAAGTCGCGAGATTTCAAAACGATGGTGACTGTCAATTGTTCTTGATTAGTTTAAAAGCGGGCGGGCACGGATTAAATTTAACGGCCGCGGACTACGTCTATATATTAGATCCGTGGTGGAATCCTGCGGTCGAGGCCCAGGCTGTGGATCGGGCTCACCGCATGGGACAGCAGAAACCCGTGATGGCCTATCGAATGATCGCCAAGGGGACCGTCGAGGAGAAAATTACTGAAATGCAAGCTTCAAAAAAGGAACTGGCCGACGCCGTCATTTCCGCCGACAAAAGTCTGCTGCGAAAAATATCTGCCGAAGACCTGCAGATCTTGTTCGATTAGAAAATCGTCTGCGTCGCTAGCGTCAAGCTATCGTTCGTCAAACGCGACCTGTTCCTCTTGCCGAAGTTGGCTGCGAAGTTTTCGGATGGCATCGGCGACTGTGCCGTTGAATTTTAGGCGGAGGCGATTTCGTCGGATCGCTTCATTTAAAAATGCTAAGCCAACGTCGTCGCCACGTTCCAGTGCCCGACTGAAGTGGACGGCTAAATGAAATAGTCGAATGCGACGTCGAGTGTTCAGCTGGTGATTGTCTAGACGCATGGATCGACCTTCGGCAAGTCCTTCGACGAAAAAACGGATGGCTTTGGCGGCAACAATGCCGTCGGTGTGCCCGCCGTGTCGGTGTCGATGATTGACCGTCGTGCGAATCGTGTTGCAAAGTAAATCGCAAATGCAAGGCGCGGTGCAAATGACCTGATCGTGTAGCAGGATCGCTTGGTTGAGGGTAAATTCTCGCGAGCGGAAGTAGTGCTTTAAAGTGGCCTGAAATTCAATCACGGGTCGCGAATTCTTGGAAAAAATCCAATCATCCTGCATGTAGCTTTTGGACAACCAAAGGTCAACTTCTGGGTCAGATTGTTGACCAATATGAACCACGTCCATGTCGCGGACTTCGCTGGTTTGCGAATCTAATCGCAACGCCCTAGCCAAAGCTTTTCTAGCCACGCCGCCTTTGAATGCATAGCCGCGAGGCAGTATCGGGAATTGGTTGGGATCGATTTCAAAAGAAAATAGGAATGGGGAATGAAGTTGCATTTGGAGGGTATGGGGCCAGGCCAACAAAATATGGTGGAATTGCGAGAGTAGCGGCACTAAGACTTGCGACACCGTCCAGTTATCAACTAATCGCGCCTTGTAGAATTGATGTCCCAACCGTTCCAGATTTTGCAGCGCATGGGCAGGCAGTTCCGGCGAAGCAAATTGATGGGATCGCAAGCCAGGAAACGAATCAGGTTCAATTCGCATTTGCTTGAGCTCTTGAATCCAATCCATACCCAGCGGAGTTCCCGCACTAGCACCAAGTCGAAGACTGGGCATTGCAGACTGACCGCGATCCAGCGGCTGGTGGCCGCTGGTTGCTTGTTTAGCACTGCTGTGGTGCGAATTAGAAATTTGCTGCCGTGTTGCCGGCGTTGCAGTGGATTGGGCGACCAAGAACGGTTGGTTGGAAGATGGATTGACGCGGCGTTCTATGTTCTGTTGGGCAACGGTACCATTTTCTGTGCCGTGTTTTTCGGCGGCAATACTTTCATGGTCAAGTTGACTAGCGCCCAGTTTGCCAGCGGTGTTGTTTTTGGGATTCCTGTTCGCCGCTTGCTGGGGGTGGCGATCGCGTCCCAGCTTTGCCATGGGTTGGGCGTTGCCAAGCGCCTGTGTGCCAGAGCCAGAGTGCGCCTGTGTGCCAGAGCCAGAGTGCGCTTGTGCGCCAGAGCCAGAGTGCGCTTGTGTGCCAGAGTGCGCCTGTATGTTGGTAAGTTGTATGTTGGTAAGTTGTGTGTTGGAGGGTTTTTGATCGCGGGTCAAGCCAGCGGTACTGGCTAATTCGTCAAATCCATGAAACACTTGTACTTTTGCTGCCATCGGTTGCCCTCACCCGGTCGGTTTAACGTCCGCAAGAAGTCCATTTGAAACGGATTTCTATTCTGGGTGATGATTGTGAGAAAGCAAACTTTATTGTTCGTAAAACCGAAGAACAAGCGAACAAAAATCAAATGGGTTGCCAGCACTTGCGAACGCCAGCAGCGATCCCAAGCAACATCAATCTACGGCCAGTCGTGCTGTATTTCCAAGCGTCGTTCCACGTGTTGTCGCCTTATCTGCGGCGTCTTTGCGGTTGGTGATGTTACTTGGGCGAGGTCGTTCTAGGCTGGGCGTTTCTTTTCGTCGCTCCACAGTTGAACCAATTGTTTGCCAATTTCCAATGCCTGTTGCATTTCTTCTAGGCACGCGAATTCTCGTTCGCAGTGAAGGTTATGTTGTCCTGACGACAGATTGGGAGTAGGCAGGCCGGCGGCAGTAAACTGAGAGCCATCGGTGCCGCCACGAATTTTTTCTAGCTTCGGTGTGATCCCCAGTTTTTCATGCGCTCTGACGGCCAGTGCGACCGCGCGAGGTTCCCGCTTCAAGCCTTCGGCCATATTGCGATATTGATGTTTGACCTTCAAGTCAATTTTCAATTTTGGAAATGCTTTCAACGTTTGAAGCACCGCCTCGCTCAATATTTGTTCCTGAGCACGTAGTTGGTCGGTATCGAAATCTCGCAACAGTATTTTCAAGTCAGCATTGGCAACGCCGCCCTTGATTTCGTAGGGGTGCATAAAGCCCTGGTCGCCTTCGGTGCATTCGGGTGACAATGCCGCGGGCAGCAGGCTAAGTAAGTACCCGGCGGCACGAATGGAATTCACTAAACGGTCTTTTCCCGTCGAAGGATGGATGTTAACGCCAGCAAAATGAAGCGTGGCAAGATCGGCAGAGAATGTGGCTTCATCAATCGACCCGGCACCCTCTCCGTCAAACGTGTATGCAGCCGTGCCAGCAATGCTTTTGAGATCGATCGATTCAGGGCCGATCCCAATTTCTTCATCGCACGTGAACAGGAACTTGACGTTGGGCCGTGGAAGGTTTGGATGTTCGGCTAGAAAATGGGCCAGTTGCATGATGATCGCAACACCTGCCTTATCATCGCCACCAAGTAAGGTGGAACCGTCGGTTGTGATCAGCGTCTTGCCGATCAATTGTTCCAAGGCAGGGGTTTCCTTATAAGTGATGCGAACGCCATGGCCAACCTCGATGTCTCCTCCTTCGTAGGTGATCACTTGCGGGTTGACGTTTTTGCCAGAGGCGTCGGGCGACGTATCGATATGGGAATTGAACACCAAGGTCGCGGCTTGATCACTTGGCAAGTGATTGCTGGCTAGGCTACCGACCACCCCACCAAACTTGTCCTGGGACGCATCGGTAATTCCCATCGCCACCAATTGTTCTACCAGCAGTTTCCCCAGTTCTAGTTGCCCTGGGGTACTGGGAACGGTCAAACTTTCTGCGTCAGACGTTGTTTCCATTTTTACGTATTGAAGGAATCGTTGCAGTAAAGGACTGGTGTTGGCGGCATCGTCAGACATGGCAAAATTCCTTACGGGTCCAGGTTTTGGGTGTCGCGCATTGAGCTTCAACGGCGAAGTAGACATCACTAAAGATAACTGTTGGCGCGTCGAACTTCCACAGTGGTCGGTTTCGGATTGCAAGTCGGGTTGGCAGGGGTGCCCTTGCGAAAACGTTGGC
>JBDNHU010000198.1:0-2501 GCA_041688615.1 Mariniblastus sp.
TCATTGTATTGCTGTTGGGCATACTCATAAGCCTTTGCCTCTTCGTATAGTTCAGGGTAGGTTTGCTTGAGTCGTACCCATTCGATCTTTTGCTGATAAAAGCAGAAAAAGCACCCAGACCGTGTTCGTCCCCAGTCGGTGTACTTTGGCATTCCAAGGCCAGATTCCTCAAGGATGCGAATGACATCCTCGTAAACAAGACCGTCCTCACGAAACGGATACACCGTTGTGATGTTGGGTTTGGCACTGATGTAACCCTGGCGGCTTTCGTCGGCCCGCAGTCCGATGTAGCTGACGACCGGATCGTCACCAATCCACGCCTCGAAGGGTTTGAGCTTCAAGTTCTTCGTACACCACCGGCGCATGTTCGACGGAATCATACCCCGATACACCTTCAACCAGTGATCGAATCCCTTGTCCGGGTTGCTCTTGTGAATCGGTTTGCCGAGAATCGCTTCCAAGCGGTCAAGATATTCGTAGGTTTCATCAAGTTCTTTGAAGGTGTCGTGGAACAAGTATTCCATTTCAGGCACACGATCACGCATGTAAATTGCCAGTGCCGCACTGTCTTTACCGCCCGATAGGCTCAGGATGTGCCTAAGTTGTTTCTCACTCATTTGCGTTTCCTATACTGATAATGGCGTAGTAGATTTTGCCCCAATCTTCGTCGGCGATGCTCGGCTTCCGGACCACCAAGCCGAGTCCCTCAATCGCAATCTTCTGGAATTTATCGCCAGCTTTCACAGCTTTTACTTTTCCTGCTTCGGGTTCGGCAAGCGGTGTTCGCGAGAGAACCGAAGAATTCGCGACGATTCTTCCAATAAGCTGTGCCAGCTTTTTCCCTTCAGCTGTTTGTTCTTCGCCGATCAAAGCAGCGTCTAGCACAGTGGTCAGCGATTCGATTGCAGCTTGCTTGAACACCAATACTGATACCGAAGTTCTCAGCATGTGAAACCGTATCAAGCCACCTTTTATGGTTTCACCCGATTTAACAAAACATTCTGCTTTGCGTGCAAAAACCTGCACGTCCAATTCATCGACAAACGGCGGCTGAATTTCCAGTCCGATGGTTGAGGCTTGGTGAAAGACTCTCTGTTGAATCTCCAATGCTCTCGCGGTTCGCAGTCGAACAGAATGGTTGTAGCCAGTTCCAGTTTGTAACAGAGGACGAATTAGGCAATGGGGCACTCCTGTCAATTTGGTACGATCCCAAACAATCGCTCTCCACTCGGAACTGATTTTGATGAGGCCAGTTGAGAGCGAATCCTTAGGACATTCATTCGGAAGGCAAATCCTCCCTGGCAGTAGCAAAATGGTAGCGTTGCGGTCAGGAATGCGACTCTTGCTAACTTCTTTAGGCACGAACTGAAGATCGCATGAGGCACTCATCACAAGGTAAACTTGATCGTCAAGACCCTTGGTGAAAATGTCGCCAAGTTGGAGAAACGGCAGCGGCGATCCTGAGTCTGTGTGCTGCCCAAAGATTTCGCCAAGCACGCTGAGGTTACCTTTGCTATCCATTTGCTACACCTGCTGAGTTATCGTCGGGCAACTCGACTGGCTCCCACGGATGATTCCCCCAAGGATTTGAAATAGTCTCTGCGATAGAAGACGCATAAAGCTCCTTCATGGCCTCGGATGAATCACCCACGAATGGAAGAAACTCAGTAAACCGCATCTGGTCAAGCTCCACCACCGCTGACCGAACATCGCCGTTTTCTAATAACTGTTGTGTCAAATACGAGCCAAGAAGTCGGATCATGTAGTCGCCTAGTGGATGCCCTTCGTCACGAAGAGTGAGTTCGCAGAGCATCGCATAATCGCTTAAAGCCAACGATCGTAGCGTTTTAATGAAACCGTAGAGCAACGTGGACTGCGGCTTGTCAGCTTGGGGTTGCTCGGTGGGTTTGTCGAGTGGACCTCCTAATGCAAGGTCAATTGAAAGCACGAAATCGTGAATTTGATGGCAAACCTTAATGTCTCTTGGAAGCGAATCAAGTCGTCGGATCAAGCGGACCCCATCGCAAAGTTCTTCCTTTTGGCAAAAAGCAAAGAAGCCTTTTAGCAATCGACTTCTCTCGCGAAAATCGTCCTGGATATTGACGGCATTGGGTCTATCCGACATCAAGAAAACGAACGCCTTAAAATCGGAATAGATTTGTTTCGCGATAAGACTGGAATCACCTTCTTCTCCGCCGTTCAAAAAAAGGTCAAGGAACACAAGAGAAAACGTTCCCGATTGAAAAAGCTGATCGGTTGAATAAAAGGTATGTACGTCAAACCCGTTGTCAGCCAATAGAGCGACGATCTTTGTGACATCTTCTCGTCGTTGGTCGTGCCGCAAGAAAAGCTCAGCGACGTGTTCTTCTATGGGAGCAAGTGATTCACGGTTCTCAAAAAACGCTTTCAGCGCACCGTCATCAATGTCGGCGACATTGCGCAACTCGCGTCCACAAACCGTTTGCAGCAGAGTGACCGCAACTTCATCAGCAGAAACTTCA
>JBDNHU010000199.1:0-4942 GCA_041688615.1 Mariniblastus sp.
CACTACGCGATTTCCACGGACTGTATAACTCGATGCCGCTTCTGGGAACATTCTTCCTGATAACCGGCTTGGCCAGTGTTGGCTTTCCTGGAACTGTGGGATTTGTGGGTATTGAATTGTTAGTTGAAGGCGCGACCAATGTTTATCCAGCGGTAGGCATCTTTGTTGTGATTGCCACGGCGCTTAATGGCATTGCCGTAATGCACACCTATTTTCGACTGTTTACAGGAACCGAGCACACGTCGACCTTTTCCTTGGGTGCGCGATTGCCTGAACGAATTTCAGTTCTGATCTTAACCGTATTGATCATCGGTGGTGGATTGATTCCGCAACCGGGTGTCGCGTCTCGTTACCATGCTGCCAAAGAAATAATGCTGCGACGTCGCGGTGTGCAGGCGGATCATGATGGTGTCCCAGTCCATGCGTCGTTACCTGAAACAAACGATAAAGCATCGTTGAATTCAATTGAAAAGCGAAAAGAAAATGAATGAAAAGGTTGATGCGTCGAAGTCCCAGAGGATGGAAACGCTAGAAAAGCCCATCGGCAATCTGCAGGGCGCGATCAAGTACTTTCGGTACGATTTCCTCTCGGGTTTGTTGGTTTTTCTAATTGCGTTGCCCTTGTGTTTGGGGATTTCCCTGGCCAGCGGTTTCCCGGCGATTGCGGGAGTGTTCACTGCTATCGTGGGTGCCGTGCTGACGACATTCATTAGCAACTCTGAATTGACAATTAAGGGGCCGGCCGCTGGAATGATCGTGATTGTTGCCGGTTGTATCGCAGCATTCGGAGGTGACGGCGCCCAAGGTGCTGGCGGTTTCACAGAAGTTGATATGTCAGCCTATCGAATGGCATTAGCCGTGGGTGTGGTTGCCGCTGTGTTGCAAATCGTTTTCGGCTTGTTACGAGGCGGTGTTTTGGGCGACTTTTTTCCTTTGTCAGCGGTGCACGGTATGCTGGCGGCTATCGGTGTCATCATTATGGTCAAGCAATTGCCAGTCGCTTTAGGCGTTCAAGCTAAGGGTGAGCCACTGGAAATGCTCCGAGAAATTCCCAATTACTTCTGGGAAATGAATCCGGCGATTGCTTCGATTGGGGGCGTAGGTCTGATCATCATGTTCTTGTGGCCTGTGGTGCAAAAACGCCTGCCGGCCTTGAAGGCGCTGCCTGCGGCATTGATCGTTCTGATAGTCACGATTCCTATGGGCGCCTATTTTGATTTGATGCAAAAACATGTCTACACTTTCAATGGGCATCAATACACTATCGGTGAATCGTACCTTGTGAATATGCCTGATCGAATCTTTGGAATGTTCGCGAACATTACGACCCCCGATTTTGCGGGTGCGTTTAACGCAGACCAGCGAAGTACTGCAATTTACTGGGTGGGTATGTTCTTCGCGATTGGAACCTTGGAATCTTTACTAAGTGCCAAAGCCGTTGATGTGATCGATCCTTGGAAGCGTAAAACGAATCTAAATCGAGATACTCTCGCGGTTGGATGTGGCAACTTGGTGGCCTCTTGTATTGGTGGCTTGCCCATGATTTCGGAAATTGTGCGCAGCAAGGCGAACATCGACAACGGAGCCAGGACTCGCTTTGCTAATCTATGGCACGGTATTTTCCTTCTGGCCTGCGTTGCATTGATCCCAACTTGGTTGCATCGAATTCCATTAGCGGCATTGGCTTCGATGTTGATCTTCACCGGTTTTCGCCTGACTCATCCAAATGAATTTGTTCACACCTATCGGATTGGTCGAGAGCAATTGGTTATCTTTTTGGCAACGTTGATTGGCGTTCTGGCAACCGATTTGTTGGTGGGTATCTTCATTGGAATTGGCGTTAAATTGGCGATTCATCTCATCAACGGAGTCCCATTGACTTCGCTGTTCAGGCCTTACCTGGATGTCAGTATGAAAGACGAAACGACTGCCATCGTTTACGCTCATAAATCAGCCGTATTCAGCAACTGGATCTTGTTTCGCCAAAAGTTGGTTCAGGTGGGATTGAACGAAAAGCATAATGTTATCTTGGATATGTCCGATACGAAGTTCATCGATCATAGCGTTATGGAAAAATTGCATGAGTTGCAAGTCGATTTCACGAATGCTCACTTGCGCTTAGAAGTTGTTGGTTTGGATGACCATGACAACCTTTCTGATCACGAATTCGCGGCCCGCAAGAAACGCAAGCAAAAGTAGGGTATGTGATCGTTGTCCTGACCGGGTTCTTGAAACAGGACGATTGCGAAGAGATCGTTGATAGAACTGCAGCTGGTCAGACATGGGTCGGCTTGGCGATCGCATTGACGTTTTATACTTCACCCTGAGAGAGGGTGTCAGCGATATGCCAGAGGTCGTAGCACGTCAAAGTGCGACGCCTCTGGTTTTTTCGTGATAGGATGCCTGGACCCTGCACAGGGCTGTGTCAAAAGAATGAATTCGTGGTTTTGTCGCGAAATCGAGTTCCGCGACGAAAGCCTAGCAGGGCTTCCACTTTCCAATCGACTTAATGACTCTCATGTAGGTCACGTAATATTCAACATGGGTTTGCGGAATAATCTGAGCGCACTCTGAGCGCACTCTGAGAGCGACGTCTTTGCCGCCATGGAGTAATTGCCGCATTTTCTGTCGGCAATCCGCTGATCTTTCAGAGGGTCAAACAAGCATCGGCGACTCTGGATCACCAACCCCGCCGAATTAGATCAAATGACCTCTGACTGTCTTGCCTGCTTGAGGATTATTAGGCGTAAAAGGCAGAATGTCTTGGCAGGACTTTGCTGCCAGGCGGTTATTTTCCCTTTTACTTTCCATCGGCGGTTTCCAAGCGTAGAGAATTGTCTAGAATCTGAACCGCACCAATGTGGATAGCAGATTTGTGCCTGATCCAGCGGCAATCCCCGCTGCAATCAGGTGTCGTAACGGGTGTCGTCGTAATATCCAGCGAAGTCTGAAACGACATAAGTCATTGTTTTCAAAAGCTTTGCGCTCGTAGCTCAGTGGATAGAGCAACGGTTTCCTAAACCGTAGGTCGGAGGTTCGATCCCTCTCGGGCGTATTTTTCTTTCATCCAGCCCTGATGTGGCGGTTTTTAGGGAACGCTTCTTGTTCCTGTCTTTTGTGTGATTCGCCTAAATCGAGGGTGATGAAATTTTGCGTTGGATGTCGGTTGGTTGTTTTTCTGGCTTGGCGCAGTCGATTCTAAGGCTCAATAGAACAGCAGGGCTGTGGTTGAGGTTGCGACCCAGGTTGCGACCAAAATGGCGAGGCTTAAGCCGCTGATTTTCGAGAGCCGCGGATTACAAAACCAAGCGTGGGGTAGGAATTGAGTAGAATCCCGTGTCTTCCCATGCGAGTGATTGTCGCAAGTAGGATCGCAATTCCTGTCAGCCATGCGATCGCTGCGACCAATGAGAATTTTGCCTGAACGTTTCGCGGATCGAGATTTGGATCGGATTCTTCCTGCATTCTTCCAATTGCCCAGTTACTAATTTGTCGCAACAAGCGTTAATTAACGGGCTGGGCAGACGCGGATTCCTTTGGTTACGGGTCTGACAGGGTTGGCCATTTGGTAGTGACAAGAATCTTCTAGCTGAACAAGCATCCGCGTGGGTGCAGGAAATATCCGGACGGATTCGACTGCTTTTCTGTCCATGAATCTCTAGCAAGCCACCGGTTGCCAATCATGTTTTTCAAGGATGTGGTTGTAAAAAAAGGAACTACCCTCAATTGTGACGGTAGTTCCTTATTTTCTAAGTGGGCAGGTAATCGTTAGTTTAGGCAACCAAATCGACCAGGCCATACTTCAGCAATGTCATTTGCAAGCGACTGGTTTGGGCATCGTCTAATGGGGTCATTGGCAGTCGCAAGTCACCATTATCACGGCCTAATAATCTCATTGCGGTCTTGATCGGGATCGGGTTGGTGGCCAGCGAAAGTAGATCCCGACACAGCATGAACAGTTTTCGGTGCATCTTCTGAGCGGTCGCCCAATCGTCAGCATTGACAGCGTTTACCAATTTCAATAAGTCGCCTGGCACAATATTGGCGACAACACTGATGACGCCTTCGCCACCGACACTCATCAGCGGCAACGTCATACTGTCATCACCGCTTAAAACGGTCAGGTTGGTCTCGAGCAGAATTTGACTGGCTTGGTCCATCAGCCCTGTGGCTTCCTTGACCATCGTGATATTTTCCAGTTCGGCCAATCTGGCGATCGTTTCCGGTTCGATATTCTTTCCGGTACGACCTGGAATGTTATAGACACACTGCTGGACCCCGCACTGTTCAGCAATTGCCTTGTAATGCTGGAAAAATCCTTCTTGGGTTGGCTTATTATAATAAGGGGCCACCAACAAGGCCGCGTCGGCTCCTTCGTTTGCCGCCCATTTGGACAGTCGAATCGCTTCGGAGGTACTGTTGGACCCGGTACCCGCCATCACCAAGCAACGGCCCGCAACGTGCTGTACTGTTTCGCTGATCACTCGTTCATGTTCGTCGTGACTTAGCGTTGGGCATTCACCCGTGGTTCCCACGGGAACAATGCATTGAACGCCGGCATCGATTTGAAAATCGATTTGTTGTTTCAATGTTTCCAGGTCCAAACTGCCGTCGCGGAATGGAGTAGTAATGGCGACGCCCACACCAGCGAATTTCGAGCCTTTACGAGTCATTGGAAAACCTTTCTGAAACCTGTTTATGCAATAAACCTTGCCCCGAACCGTAAATGGTTGGGCCTTAAGGTGACCGATCGTTCGATCAACCCTTGAAGTTTTATTCCAAAACCAACGTTTGGGCAATGGAGTGACCAAGGGACACATCCGGTTGAACATGTCACCAAAACGGGCAAATACGTTTTAGAAATGAATTGCCTTGGCCAAATGTCTGCCAGGATCGCGGTTTACAAAATACGGAAAATCTTGCACATAAGTCGACTTGTCCG
>JBDNHU010000200.1:0-8953 GCA_041688615.1 Mariniblastus sp.
AATCCGCGTCACTGGCATTCTGCACGGCACGCTTCACCGAAACGGCCAAGCTAGAACCTGCAGCACTGTCTTGCTTACGAACCGAACTTGGTGAACGCGTTCCGCTGGAAAAATCGCTGAGGATCCGAGACCGAAGACCTGCCGGCATTGGCACGGGGTCGATTTGACTAAGGCCCCCGTCAATCATCGCCGCGATCTTCAAATAATCGTCTTGGACGAATTCCGCTTCGGCCACGCCACACTTCTGACGCAACTGACTTAATTCCGCCGAATCATCGTCATCCAAATCGAACAACGAACTCAGGGCGGCCAGTTCCTCGAATCGGTCCCAGTCGTTCAAGTGATCCGCGGTATCTTCATGATTGTTGTTCATTGCAGACCTCCTTTCACCATGGTCGATTCGCGACGCTGCATCAGTTCGCGAAGTTTTTGCATCCCACGTCTGGCGTGAGACTTTACGGTGCCCAAAGGCATGTTCAACATCGAAGAGATTTCAACTTGGCTTAAGCGATCATAAATCGAAAGCTTCAACACACTCTTCTCTTCATCCTTCAATTGACTTAAATATTCAAGAGCAAGTTTGGCCTCGTCGTTCCGTTCCACCGTGTCCGCTGGATCGTCTACTGACGACATCACTGCGTCGCCTTCCAATGAAACCGAAACCGGACGTCGCCCCGCCTTGCGGATTCTGTCCAGCAATCGCCGTCTGGCAATTAACGTTACGAACGTGGGTTCGGCACTAAGGGATGGATCGAACCGTCCGGCCGACTTCCAAAGTTCCAACATAATCTCTTGAGTCGCATCTTCGGCGTCCGAAATATTGCGACACATTCTCGAGGCTAACGACCAAACTAAACCGCCGTAACGATCAATCAATCGTTCGAAGGCCGTCTCGTCACCGCCTGCAATCTGCAGTAGTAAAGGTTCAGGCACCGAGTCACCAACAACAAAACGGCGGCGTGACACTAAAATCGAGTCCCGCCGCCGAAGGAATGTAGAAGTTACTGCCATAGTTTATGGCCAACTCCCCTATTCTGACTTAGGTAGGATAACCGAGTCAATGACGTGGATGATGCCATTTCCACATTCAATGTCGGTCGCGATTACCTGGGCTCCGTCTACATAAACCTTGCCATCAACCACTTTAATGGTGACAGATTGGCCCAAAACGGTCTTAGCTGCCTTCAATTTCACGACGTCAGCGGCTTTTACGCTGCCGGCAACGACGTGATACTTCAGGATTGACTGCAACTGAGCCTTACCTTCTTCGGTCATCAAAGCCGCAACGGTTTCCTTCGGCAATTTAGCAAATGCTGCGTTGTTCGGGGCAAACACGGTGAATGGGCCTTCGCCACTTAATGTTTCAACCAAGCCAGCTTGCTTCAAAACAGCTACCAAAGTCGAGAAATCCTTGTTGCCAACGGCGGTTTCGACGATCGAAGGCTTGGCTGGAGGAAGAATCACGCTGTCGATCAAGTGTACAACACCGTTACTGCATACGATGTCAGTCTTAATTACTTGAGCGTCGTTTACAAAAACTTTTCCGTCTTCAACTTTGATTACAACCTTATCGCCTTGAACGGTGGTTGCTTCCTTTAGCTTGACAACGTCAGCGGCCATCACTTTGCCCGATACCACGTGGTAGGTCAAAATGTTTTGTAGGGCTTTGCGATTTTCGTCCTTCAACAAAAATTCCAAAGTTTCCTTTGGCAACTTGGCGAATGCCGAGTTGACTGGTGCGAAGACAGTGAATGGACCCTTGCTGCTTAGGGTTTCAACCAATTGGCCCTGCTTAACAGCAGCTACCAACGTGCTCAGATCCTTGGCGCCAATGGCTGTTCCAACGATCGTCTTCTCCTGAGCAACAAAATTTGCAGGCGTCGTGCTGATCACTCGCTCGCTGATGATGGTCTCGTGCAGAACGAGACCCGAGTTTGGGCAAACTTGCTGACAAGTTTGACCGAACGCTTGAGCCGAGAAACCTGCAGCAACCACTGCAACCAAACCTAAACTTAAATTCTTCATACTGATATGTTCCTTAGTGCCAAAAAAAATAAGCCGAATTTATGACGAAGCGGGATTCAATCTATGAACCGCAAAACGCCGCAAATCCAGCTTCCTGCTGTTTCAAAACACGCACCGATCGACCTGTCGTTTGGCAGCAAATTTTTCGTCAATACTTCCAGCAAACATTCAGGTCCAAAGGTCAACACGACTGAGCAATAAATCTAACTATTAAACGCAACGAATCCTCTTGGCCGGCACCCGAGAATCCAACGACATCCGTGTGCGTCTTAGCTTGCGTAAGAGTCGATTTCCTTCGACTGAGGATGTTGTTCGCAAGCGTTTCCAACCTGGATTCAAGATTTGCCAGAAAGTTTTCTGGCATTTTTTGGCAGACAGCAATTGCCAAGAAATAGCGTCGACATTGCAGCATGCAGCGGAAGCAAGTGAATATTGCCGTCTTTGGCTACCGCTGCGTGTTTGTATTGCGGCTAGTTTTTTCTTGACGCTCGCCTAAACGGCAGTTAACTGAAAAAATCTTCGTTTTGATTCGATTTCATAAAATAGTTCAAGCCGTAATCCCAAGTAGCGATTGCGTTTTTTTTCTAAGACCGACCCCCAGAATTGGTTCCAGCAAAATCTTCACGAAGCAATGCAATGTGACGCTTGAATTTGTCTGATTGCTTTTCGAAAGAATAAAGTTGTGGCACATAGTAAGGAGCAACGCCAAAAACAGCTCTGATCAGAATTGACTAACCCTGCGTCTGGCAGGGGAAGTTTCGAGTATCAATTGCTTGTCTGACCAAGATCGCGAATTCGGGAGTGTCTAGACCTCAAAACCCGTTTTGCTAGTACCCAAGTTTGCTAGTACCCAAGTTTGCTAGTAATCCAGTGCGGAGCATCAAGGAGAATCCTTGACTGCCGAGAAACCTATACACTTTGACCACGGACCTGAAACGCGGTCGGTGGTGTCTGCTAGTATCAACTTGCCTTTCGCTGCTTCAGGTAGAACGCAAGGCCGCTCATGGCTAAACCGAAGACCGGGAACGCCACCCAATAGACCCAAGCCGACCACGGTCTGACGTTGCCTTTGGGTTCAGGCAAACCAAAGTAAGTTAATTACGATTCAGCGCGACACTGGGCTATTTCTTCAGCCGTCATCGGGAAAAATTGAAATTTATATCGCATGGACATACCGCGTGATGACCCGAGTACAGGTTCATGACTGTCACGCGTTGATAGCAGTACCATTTCGGGAGAGTATTGGGACACCATTTTCGATGTGCCTTCCCTTAATCTTTGCTTATCGCCATACCGTCGGTTGATCGAGTATTGATGCAAGACACAATTATGGTCGGCAAGGAATTCGAATTCGCCAGTATTATTACTGGTAGCCGCCGGTCTTTTTAGCTCTAGATTGGCAGGGATGTCTTTTTCTTGCAGGAATTTTGCGGTCACAACTTTCCCCATCCGTGGGTCGTCGTATTCCGCAAAGCTAATGCACGAATCTTGGTTCTCTTCCCAGTAAAGTTCAATTGGCGGCCTTTGGCTACCAAATTCCAATCGTCTTTCGGTCGCGAATCGAACGCTCAGGGCTTGGCTAACCGTCTCAATATGAGCGCGAGGATCGGTGATCAATTTCAAATCCATCTGGCCGGTCTCTGGCGTTCGTAAAGCGGAGCGAATCAGACGCCAGCCTAAACCGTCTTTCTTTTGCAGTTGAAAAAAGTATTGCGGATTCACACAAGCAATATTGCTCTCATTTTCCAGGATATCGCGAAAGTACTTCGATCCGGATTCGGCCCATTCAAAATGCTCGCCTTCACCCAAGATCCAATCTTCGCTTGGGGATGGTCTCATATCAGAATTTGTGACCATTCGCGTCGCCCTTTGATTGAAACTCGCTTCGCGTGCCCGCTGCCAACCCGAGGGCGCTTGCTGGGAAAAAGTCACTCTGATTTCCTCACTTTCCTGCGCGTCTTGGCAATAAGCCAAAGCGGTAGAGGTGTACGGAATCCAGACAAAAATCGCCAACACGCATGCGACTAGCAGGCCGACCCATCGTGACGAGGTTTTAAAGAAGTATGTTGTAAAGAAATAGCGCTGCATGTTTCTAGTTCCCAAAATGGTAGAAGGTGGTGGTTCAGCGACGATTGGAATCAGGTTTGTGGAATGCCGAAAGCACGGCCAGGAGGCCACCAATTACACTGATATTCATTGAACACACACAGAATTTGGGAAATCAAAGAAAAAAATCAACATGGATAGATTTGCTTAGGCGGTTTCTTTGCGCTTTGGTGATAGGCCGCCGTATCGGCGGTAAGCCATTGGGCGACAGGGCTTTATGATTCCTGGGTCACGAACTTTATTAGTCGGTGATCGCTTTAGAACGGTTTCAGGCGTTGTCGCGACCCAGGCCAAAAGAAGTCGCTTGCCAATTCAAACCTAGCAGTGTCTGTACATGACTGGAACAATTGGTGCGATTGCTTGTAATGAATAGTTAGCGATTCATTCGGGTGCCGAAGTCCCAAGTGAGTCGTAGTCGCCCGTGAATCGCAATCACCCGTGAGTGGTCTTGGTCCGGGCAGACCCATACTAGCCGGCAAGAGAATCAGACGATCAGACGATCGCAACGACAGTTTTGTGACGTTATTGCATTTGCAGCGGATCAAAGATTTGCAGCCAGCCCGATGCGATGACTTCGGACGTTGCACCTGACGAACTAGCGACCGCGTCATTACCTGCAGCCTGTTGCGGAGCAAGCGCGGCACCCCGCTGCCGATCGACAATCACGCCCCAAGGTTTGCCCATTTGCGGCAACGATAGTTCAGCGAGATCAATTGCGATCTCAACTTGCCAATACTGCGAATCACTTCCATCTTGTGCAACGAACATCGCGGGATTCCAACCCAAGTTGGTCCCCTGCCGATCATTGATCGCTCCATTGGAATCAATATCAATCTGAAACGCGTTCATATAGTCACAGTCGGTATCGATTTGAATCGTCAATCGATCTTCAGTGATGACCGAATCACGCCCGTGCGTCAATCGCTCAGGCCCCTGGCCAGAAACCGTCGATCGACGATCACTGCCGCTGTCGGGTGACGCCATGGGAACATTACTTGAACCTTGGCCCATTGGGGCGTTAAGCGTCTTGGCTTTCAAGGTTCGCACGGCGATGTACAAATATTGTTCGTCGTAGGCAAAGCCAACCCCTGGTTTGATTTCTTTCTTGGCAAACAGTTGCCCATTTTCCAATTGGGTTGCACTTGCAGACTGTAGTGAACCCCAAATGGCTTCGTTGAATACGCCGTCCAAGACCGGTCGGTCTAACGTCCATTGTGAATCCAAGTAGTAAGTGCGATCCACAGCGCCCTGCCGATCAACCACCCCTTGCCGATCAACCACCAAGTCCGCTTGCCCAACCGCATCATGAATATCAGTGGTTCCTGGCACCATCTCAGGTCTAGCGTCACGGGGATGGGGCCCCAACCCGAACGCTCGATCCCGAATCATCTGATTCCCTGTCAACGTAGCCGCGATCATTTCCATATTTCTGACGTTGTCCAAGTCGGCAGGCAGTCGCCAGTTCCATTGAAAGCGTTGAGATCCATCCGCTGCTTCGTGCAACGCAACCAACCGATTCCAACAAACCTCCGTCTGTTGCCAGTCACCCAGATCACGACTGAGCTTGGCTTTGATCATCCACCATTGAGGAAGACTGCGAACCTGAGGCCACAACGCTTCGGTCCTGGATACCAATGACTTTAAACTGGTCATCCGCTGAGTCGAAAATTGATCGACGACGGTCACGTTTTGCTGTTGGTTCGTTGATTCCAAGTAGCCCACCGGAACATTGGGGCCGCCGGTCGCCATTTGTGCACTTGCGGCCGCTCCCATGGTTGTTCCCTGATGGGTCCAAGACAGCACCTTGGTGCTTCGATCTACATTTCCAGCGGTGCCCTGAAAGTTCTTCTTCTCGCTACTGACCAGAACCTGAGATTCCGGGACGGCGTACTGCTTAGCAATTTCAGAATTGGGAATCGGTTCCCCATTGACTTGGGCTTGCTGTTGAGCCAAGTCTAAAGCCAGAATCTTCTGAATCATCTCGGGCGGAATTCGATCCTCAATCGCCGGATCGATTCCGTAGCGGCGCAGCACATCTTCGCGACGCACCGATTGGACCGTCTGTCCGGCGGCCACGGCGGTCTCGATCCGCTTCTCCATCTGGGCAAAGTTCTTCGCCAACAATTGCTGTTGTTCCAAGCGATTTTCCCATTGAAATTCATCACTGACCAAACGACTTAATGCATGAATCACCGCAGCCAAGGCCAAGGGTTGGTCCATGGCCGAATTGGCCAATTCTAATTGGGCCAGGCACGATTTTCGAGGATCATTGTTTTCGTCACAGCGTTGCGCTAGTTCGTACAACCAACTGCTGAATGATTCTTTGTCCAATTGATTGTAACTGGTCATCAAACGGGTCTGCCACACGCTTCGATGCTCGGTCGATGGCGTCTGAGCCACAGAATATCGATGTAGCCAGTCGCTCTTTTGATTCAAACTTTGCACCACTCCCGACTGCTGACCGGTTCCAATGCGACGCATTGTCCGTCGCGCCAATGCTGCCGCTGGACTGTGCTGGTCGACCCTGCCGGCGCTTCCAAACCAACTTAAGTCCATCGGTCCCGAACTTGCCAGCCGACGCAAACCGATTGTGCTGGCATCCACGGGCTTGATTTGGTCTTGATATTGATCGGATGTCCAAGCCGTTCGCAAGACTTGACTGGGCAGGCAATAATCACCCAAAAGCATGCCTAAATTAGCAGCGTAGGCTGTTTGGCTGGTGCTGGTGTCGGCACTGCCATTGGTGTCCAACTGCAGCACCATGCCCATGGTTCCCCATCGTTGCCGCGCATTCAAAGATCGTTGACTCTGATCGGTGGCGTTGGCCGTTTGGGCCAACGTTTCAATCTGAATTTGCTGGGCCGCTTTTAGCCAATCGCCAATTTGCATCGACAAATCGACCGGCGCTTGATTCCGACCGTGGGATCGCGATTCTAATTGGGTTCGATGTGGGCAAATGATGCAAATCTGGGGCTGAAACATTTCCAGATAGTTCACGATCGCTTGGTACCGAGTCGTCGGATTCGCAGTTGGATCAAACAGTCGCTGATCCACCAAGAACAGACCGGCATCCAGCTGACTAAAACTTTGCCAAGCCACCCGTTGGGGCACCGCATTCTGGCCAACGATGATCCCTGTGTTCAAGTTGTTGTTGGCAGCCAACTGACCGATCAACGCCGACGGAATATCGTGACTGTCTACGGCAAGAACTAACACTGCCAATCGATCGTGCAATTGGTGCAGCCATTGCCAACTTTCGCCACCATTGGTCGTGGCCAACACATTGCCCAGCGGGCCGACTGCCCATCCCTGCTGTGAATTCAAGAAATGCATCGACGAGATTACGATGTTGCCCGATAGCGTTTGCCAGTCCCAACGACCGGTCACCCCATCATAATGAAGCAGTCGACCGCTGCCATTTTGAGCGATCCAAGCAGAGTTTCCAGTACTTGCAATCGTTGAAAAACCTCCGACACTTTTAGCCACCTCCTCGGGCATCAGGGCCCAGGCACTTATCCAGGTTTGCCCTTGGTCACTTGAACCGTAAAGTTCGCCATCGTTTGCGACTGCCAGCAGTTTATCGCCTACCAACTGGATTGACCGAAACAAGGGACATTGAGAAAATCCTGAGCGCACCTTTTCAAACCGACTAGGGATACAACGATCATTCAAAGCCGAATAGGTTCGATCGGTTGTCGACAGCACCCAATAATCACCCCAACCCAACGCCGGCTGATTGGTCACACTGTCGGTTGCCCGAAAAGCCTCCACCGTTGCCAGAGGAAATCCATCGCCGGCAGCGAAATCGAATGTCAGATTGGACCAAGTATTCCCGCCGTCAGTGCTTTCAAAGACGCCAGCCGGGAACTGGAGATCGGCCGATGAGGTGGCCCAGAGTCGCTGGTCTTCGTTGATTTGAATATGGGTCAACCTAGGAACCAAAGTGGTCTGAAGCTTCTTCCAAGTCATCCCGCCGTCGGTCGTCTTGACCACCACGCCTTCGTGAAGTCCCGACACCGGCAATTCACGACCGCCGACTGCCCATCCGGTTTTGGAACCCAAAAATGTGACGCTGGCAAGATCAAATTCAGTTGGACTCACGACCGCCGCCCAGTGCATGCCTGCGTCAGTCGTCCGCCAGATCAGCCCTTGGTTCCCTACCGCGATCCCGGTCCCAGAATCCACAAAATGAACATCATTCAGGTGCCCGGTAGTCCTTAACAACGTGCCAACACCTTGGTTCAACGGTTTGCTCGCTGGCGGGTTGAACTTAGCGGTCGACGAAGCAAACGCAAACCCAGCCGCGGCCCCTGTGGGAGCAAGTGTTGGCGATGCTAAACCGGTGCCCGAGATTCCTGGTTCTGCAACACCAGGGGCGGGCGAATTGGGAGTGACCAGATTTTGAATCGTCAAAACCGGCAGTGTTGCTACTGGCATGGGAACGCTAAGAGGACGAAGCAATTGTGGCTTTAACCCCGAACGACTGGGTGGCACCGGTAGCGGACGATTGACCGATTGGCTTTTGATTGGGGTCAACGTCTGCCCATTGACATATTGCGGAAACACTTGCTGCCAAGGGTGCCAGGCGATGGCAAGCAGAAAACACAATCCAGTCAATCGTTTCGCTTCAAGCATTTGCATGGTTCCAAGCCCAACGTTCTGTTGATTAGCCCGTGGTAAGTGTTAAAAGCGACCTGCGAGAGAAAATGCGGCGTTAGAAGTTTGATTCCAAGTCTGGCAACGACGAAATCCGTAGCGCTGGAGGCAATTCACTAGCAGGGCTAGGCGCCGCTTCACTGTTGAGTGATTGACTTTTGGCAGC
>JBDNHU010000201.1:0-3205 GCA_041688615.1 Mariniblastus sp.
CAAAAGCATTTGCAGGAAAATCACAATTATTCGTGAATTGACCAAGCAAGAGATTATGGACCGGATTACTAATTCTCTGCTTGCTTACCTTTGGGCGAGAGATATCGGGAATCGTAAGGAAATGATTGACCGAGTTACTGAGTCCAGATGGGCTCATAAGTGGGCTGAATATATCGGTAATCGGGAGGTGATGATTGACCGAGTTACTGATTCTGAACACGCCTATTACTGGGCTTTACATATCGGCAATCACGCTGTGATGATTGACCGGATTACTAATTCTAAATATGCCTATTGGTGGGCTAAGGAAATATTTCTAAGCTGCCTGTGCGGCAGTGAACTTACCCATCCAACTCCTGGGCAATGGCAGCGCTTTCTAAGCTGCCTGTGCGGCAGTGAACTAGAGTTATCTATCGTCAATTGCCGATATTGGTCGAATCAATCTCAATTTCCCGGCCTTTGACCCTTTTTTTGATGAGGCGTATGGTTTACCTATTTTCATAGTGTTTTTTTCCTTAACAAAGTAAGAGGGTCAAAACTCGGGGACGGCTGTCTCTACACTTAGTCCATAGACGCTAAATGCCCAACAATCGGTAGTTTCCGAAGGGTTGCGGTCGATAAACAGTCGAAATTTCTGCCCACTGCTAAGACTATTGATCGGAACATAGGGAAGTGAACATGTGTCCAATTTCAGTCCCGCGTAATGCTGCCTAGCCTCCACCTCAGAAATTCCTTTCCGCTTCATCTGTCGACGTATTAATCGTTCAGCAGACGATTTGATCTGCACCCGTTTGTAGATCGCATAATTCAAAATTCGACGCTCAAGCAAACGTACCGATGTCAAATGGACATAGTCCGAAAACCTTGATAGACGTTCTGACGCAAGCAATCGCCGGAGGTCCGATTCGTTGCGGCAGAACAGTCGGATCTTGCCGCCAATCGGTGGAACCGTACCAGTGTCTGAATGATCGTTGGTTTCGGGTTGGATCGTGCCGTCTGCCACTTTTCGATACTCGGGGAATGAAAGTCCAATCGAACAATTCGCACGGTCGGCAAAGGTCTGTACCAATCCCAGGTGCAAATGTTCCATTACTTTCCCCATGACGAAACCCGTGCTGATTTCGTGATCGGGCAAACAAGTAATCTCCTGGTAAAAATATTCAGGTTGCATTTATGACTCCTAATTTAGTTACTGGCGTTACTTGCTTGACTGTCCAAAGACTCCACCTCGCACCAACATCGCCATGACGTAATGGGCCTGGTCAGGTTCCAACGGGGTCCCCAGTCCAAATTTGTCAAACAATGTATAGAAATCGTTCTTATTGGTTGGCTTACGATAGGCAGTGCCCAAATTGGTCACCGCGCCGTAAGCTTCAATCGCAATCGGACGGTTTGGTGAATCCTGGTACCATGTGTCGATCGTACGAATCGCGTTGCCCAACTTCTGTGAATGCATCCCAGCGACACCATCAGTGGAATACAAAATACGGCTCTTGCTGCCTTTTTCGGTCACTAGCTCTTCGCTGGGGTAGACCTCTTGACCAGGCCCAAGTTTGGCGTACGAAACGACCTCAAATAAAGCGAATTCTTTTTCGCCGGATAAACTGGCGGCGATCACCGAAGCCAGCTCCTGACTGCCACTGTATCCAAAATCACGCAACCCGACGTCTTTGGCATCAAATGTCCATGAGCGGTTTTCGTTACTACCTAATTGTGTGACCACAACTTCAATAGACTCGGCACCGACCCGGTTTCGCCACAAAAACCTTGCATTGGCTAAGTTAACGGCATACCGTTTCGCTAATTCCGCGAACTTCGTTTCCGCAATGTATGCTTCGACAGCGGAGCGATAAGTTTGCTGAAATGATGCTAAATTACAGGCCGACGGTTCTTCCACGCCACTAAGCACTTTAAATGTGAATTGCAATTTCAAGGTGTCGAATTGGGCTGGCAACGCGCAATGATCGACCGTCTGTAGGTTGGGTTTTTCTACCTCTGCATCCAATTTAGCCGGATCATTTTCCAATACTGCCTTCAAACGATTGGAAATGGTGCCACGCACAGACTTTATTTGTAATTGCAATGCCACGCCAGCGGTCGCTTGCCTTTGGTCCCATTGAATTGCAAACATTTGACCATCCGAAGGCACCAGTTTCTTTTCGAAAGCCAAGACTGAAGGAATCGTAGATTTTGCTTTTGCCATGAGAATTCATCCTTAAGAAAGAACAGGGTTATTAGAATCTTGTATGCAGACGTACAAATCGCCATCATGTTGATAGCGCCATATCAAATCAGACAACTTTTCAAACCGCGAAGCTAAAACAAATTCACCCAAAGTGATCACACTTTCAGCAAACCGATGCAACGTGGATGCGTCACGTGCCTGCACTGCCTTGCCCGCAAGACTGATCGCATGAAAACCGGTCGCAATGGGTATAATCCAACCGGCTTGTCTACGGCTTGACGCCCAAACAACTTCACCGTTTGCATTTTGGGTAGACTGGTGCTTTACCTGCAAATGCTTGTGCAGCGCCTGTAGTGCGTCGTCACCTTGTTGCATCGACTGGGCCACCAGATCACGCCGTTCGATCAGTGCATAGCCAGGCATCAAACGGCGAAGGGACTTGCGAGAATCTTCAATAAATTCGACTGAAGGTGGATGCAGCAGGTCACCGCCTGCGAGTTTCATTTTCGAAACGATGATCGCCCCGATCCTATTCGCATCCCGCTGCCCATCAGCCAAGCCTTGAACCTCTAGCACCAACGACACGGTCATATGGCAACGACCTTCCTCGATGAACGAAGCACGTTCACCGGATGCATTCAATGGGTTGGCTGTCAGCTGAAGCGTTCGATTGTAACCCTCTTGATGATCTAGCATCTCAAAACGATGGCTGACAATTCCGACGCCATTAACGCGAAATTCAGACTGCCGCTGGCTTGCATTAAAGTGGCGTTGCAGGGCATGACCAAATCCTAGAAATGCGGTTACCGCAGGGAAGCCGAACGTCAGCGGACTGGACAATGCGTTGGCTCCACGTACCCTAAGTCGGCTGATTAGTAAGTATTGTTTGTGCGATTCGATAACCATTATATTTCCTCCATCAATTCGCTCGCATATGCCTTGAATTCTTCTCGAAACATAGTTTCCTCAATTTGACCAAGATTAACATCATCCGAAAACGTTTTTCGTAATTTGCGATAC
>JBDNHU010000202.1:0-10197 GCA_041688615.1 Mariniblastus sp.
CTGCGTTAGTTCACAATGCTGCGTTAGTTCACAATGCTGCGTTAGTTCACAATGCTGCCAATAAATTTGGCCAATACTTTCCTTTGCAAAATAAATAATTGATATGAACAATCCGTTCGAATGGGTAAGCCGTAAGGTTTTCAGTGTCGTTCATGGCAATAACTTGGTTTACAACATCTGCTGGGAAGACCCTCGGTTAGATCGAGTGGCGTTGGACATACAGCCTGAAGACGACATCCTGGTGATTACCAGTGCCGGTTGTAATGCATTAGATTATGCTCTGTGTAGTCCGAATCATGTTTATGCGGTTGACATGAATCCGCGGCAGAACGCGTTGTTGCAGTTAAAGCAAGCGGCCATTCGAAATTTGGATTACGAATCGTTTTTTCAGCTTTTTGGCCACGGGCACTGGGCTGGAATTGAACAAGCGTATCGGCAATCGATTCGCAGCGAATTGGCCCCTTGGAGTCAAAAATTCTGGGACAAACGGATCAAGTGGTTCAGCCATCCGACGCGTTCGTTCTACTACCGAGGAACCAGCGGCACTTTCGCCCGGTTGATTTGCCAATATATCGATCGCGTTGCCAAGGTCCGTCCGGAAATTAACGAATTGATGGCGGCTGAATCTCTGGAAGAACAGAAGAAGATCTATTTCGAGAAAATCTACGACAAGTTCTGGTCCAAACCGTTGAATTTTTTCATCAATCGCGACATCACTATGGCAATGTTGGGCGTACCCAAGGCCCAGCGTCAGCAGTTGGAAAGGCAGTATGACGGACAGATTGCCAAATTTATCCACGATTGCTTGGAAGCGGTCTTTACCAAGGTTCCAATTAAAGACAATTATTTCTGGCGAGTGTATTTAACAGGACGGTACACAGAGAATTGTTGTCCCGAATACTGTAAGCCTGAAGGGTTCGCACGTTTGAAAGCCGGTTTGGTAGATCGTGTTACCAGTCATACCGATTCAGTTCAAGGATTCCTGGAAAAACACGACGGAACGATTTCAAAATACGTTCTGTTGGACCACATGGATTGGCTGTCCGATCACTTCTTCCCGTTGCTAGAATCAGAATGGCAAGTGATCACCGAAAAAGCCGCCCCGAAGACTCGGATGATCTGGCGCAGCGGTGGCCTAGCCACTGATTTTATTGACCGAGTTGAAGTAGATGTCAATGGCAAGTCGGTTAAGGCGAACGACATGTTGAAGTACCATCCAGAATTGGCGGCAGAACTTCATCCAAAGGATCGGGTGCATACTTACGGCAGTTTCTACATCGCGGATCTAACCGTTCCCAAGGCTTAAATCTAAACTCATCTATCGCAGGGTAAAACCAATCGTTGCTGGGATTTCTGATAAGTCCCGACCACGATCGTTTTGGTACCAAGCACAACGATTTCTCGAAGGGCCAGTTCCCTAGAGATTTGCGTTGGGCTTGTTTGCTACAGAGCGTCCCAACTTGCTTTGAGTTTGCACTAGCCCAAGCTAACGAGCCCAAGCTAACGGTCGCCAAAGCTTAGCCCCTTCTTTTTCATGGGTTGGAAGCAATGGTTCTTCAGTAAAAGCCGCTTAAGGGCTCGCTCGGAATTCTCTTGCTCCGGGCCTGGCGTACAGCACAACGGTTTGCGAAAAAGTTTCGCCATTGCATTAGATAGTGGCCTTCGTTGGTCGGGTTAGGCGGTGCATGATAGCCGCTGGCATTGGCAAGCTGCTCGAACCGAGTGATGCGTTCTAACCCTTGGATTGCCAAAAAGTGATCCTGTATGGTTGCCCACCGGGTTCGTTTTCAGGCGAAAATTCGTGTTTGGGGTCGAGTTTTGCATACTTGGAATCAGGCATTGGGGCAGGACGTGATATGCCTGGAGTTCCAGCTGGTTGAAGAATTGAGATTCCAACCAGCAGCCGTTTTGCGATACGATAGGTGTTTGTCGTTCGAATCATGGTCGTGTTGAATTTCGGCCGACAATGGGTACATTCTCAAATCTTGATTACCTAGTCTTGCTGTCTCGATCTTCCTGTCACGAAATCTTGAGCTCCAATGAATACTGAAAACGAAAATTTGCCCGTTGCAGACCAGCGGGGAAATAGTCTTGTCTACCGAAACCTCAGAATTTGGCCACCCATCCTTTTGTTGTTGGTCATTTTGGTTTGCCGCTATATTACGTGGATTATTGCCGACGGACCGTCGTATTTGTGGATGATCGCAGCCTTTGGTCCCATGTTGGCTGGGGTTCTGATTGTCATTTGGTGGGTGACCCTAAGTCGAGCGTCTTGGGCCGAACGTTTCTTGGGTCTAGCGGCGGTGATTGTATTGGCGGTGGTCACGTTCAATCTGATGGACAAATCGATGCAGGGTCCAGGTTTCATTGTTTTGTCGTTACCGATTGGCATCGCTACATTTGCCATAGGTGCAGTCCTTTGTTTTCAGATCCTGTCGATCAAACGGACGGTTATTACGATTTTGTTGGCGACGATTGGATTTGGTTATTCCCTGGCGATCCGCAGCGAGGGAGTGCGGGGCGACTTTTCCATGGACGTTAGCTGGCGTTGGACGCCCACGGCCGAAGCCGAAATGCTGGAGGCCAGAAGTTCGAGAGCGACGGCGCTGATTTCTGATGTCAGCAATGTGGATGCTGGACTTGAGAATCCACAATGGCCGGCGTTTCGCGGCCTTGATCGCAGTTCTAGCTACTCTGGACCGAAAATTGACACCCGGTGGAAAACGAATCCTCCCAAGGAAGTGTGGCGAGTGCCAGTGGGCCCAGCGTGGTCCGCGTTCATTGTTGCAGGGGATCTTCTTTTCACCCAAGAACAACGCGGTGATATGGAAGCGGTCGTGTGCTACTGGGCGACCAATGGAAAAGAAATCTGGAGTCAAGAGTTGGAATCTCGTTTCGATGATCCGCTGGGTGGACCTGGCCCGCGTTCCACTCCAACACTGGATGGCGGTGCAATCTATGCTTGTGGTGGCGAAGGACTCGTACTCCGCTTGGACGCAAAAACTGGGGACGTTGTTTGGCAAAAAGATCTGCGGGATCTAGCTCAGAAGGGACCGCCAATGTGGGGTTTTTCGTCTTCACCCTTGGTTACCGCGGGAATGGTGATCATTTATGCCGGTGGGAACCAGGACCAGGGGTTGCTGGCATTGGATTGTGAAGACGGTAGCTTGAAATGGTCTTCCGCTGCGGGGGCTCAGGCCTATGGATCCCCTCAACTTGTTCAAGTCCAGGGGAAATCAGCCATCGGACTGCTGGATGAAAGTGGAGTCCGTTGTTATGAAGTTGAAACCGGAAACGCTTTGTTAACCTACGACTGGAAGCATTCAGGATATCGATCGCTTCAGCCTCAAATGGTTAGTGCGGATTCGATGTTGATTCCGACGGGAATGGGATCGGGCACTCGGTTAATTCAAATCGATTCTGCAGTCACACCTTGGACAGCGTCGGAGCTTTGGACTTCTCGTTCGATGCGTCCGGACTTTAGCGACATTGTGGTTCATAAAGGTTACATCTACGGGTTGGATGGTGAGATCCTAACTTGCATCGATTTGAAAACGGGCAAGCGACAATGGAAAGGTGGCCGTTTTGGGAAAGGTCAGTTGGTGTTGTTGGAAAATTCTGACGCACTGTTGGTGATCAGCGAAAAAGGTGAAATTGTTTTGATGGAAACCAACCCCGATGATGCCATCGAATTGGGAAGAATGCAGGCGATTGATGGCAAGACTTGGAATCACCCAGTGGTGGTCAACAAGCGACTTTTTGTGCGCAACGCTAAAGAAGCGGCCTGCTTTGAATTGGGTTTGGCCCAATAGCTTGCTAACGTTCGAAGGAAATTCTGAGGTGAACACAGATTATGCGGCAGGGCACGACTTAGGGGCCGGGCCTGCAATAAGTGGTAAGCGTCGGGCAAACAAAAATACGGTCCAGTGAATTAAGCGTCTTCATTGCCTGATTCACTGGGCCGTTTTTGTGGTGATGCCAGAATAGTAATTCTTCTGGTGTCCAACGGTTTTTATCCAATGCCTAATTTCTTTTCCATATCTTCCAATGCAATACCCTTGGTTTCTGGAACGCTTGACGCCACCCAAACCAACTGCAACACCATCATGAAACAGAATAGGCCAAACACGTATCCGGGCGCGAATGTCCCAATCATCCATGGAAAGACAGTGGTCAAGCCCGCTGCAAAAATCCAGTGAGTGAAACTGCCTAGTGATTGTCCGGCGGCTCGATGGCGGTTAGGGAAAATCTCTGAAATCAACACCCAAATCACTGCGCCCTGTCCGACAGCATGCGCGGCTATGAAACCGAAAATGCAGAGGACGACCAGGTATCCACCCGAACTTGATTGCTTACCCGCTTGGATCAAAGCGTTGGATGCAGTGATCTTCAGCTGATCCAATTGGTTCTGGCTGAACGAAGCCTCTTCGTTCAAATCGGCGGTGTCTCCATCAATGGCTGCACTTACACAGGCCTGAGCCAAATCCGCCTGCGCTGAATTTAGTTGATCGGTCAGACCGGCGATGTCTTTTTCTACTTGAACATCCAACGATTGAGCTTTCTGCAATGAATTGATCGTGGATTGAACATTGATAGCCGTGTTTGCCACTTGAAAGGGAGCGGCGTAGGCGAAGAACGCCCAGGTACACATACCCAACGATATGATGTAGCCAAACGAACCAATATACAGCAGCGTTCTGCGTCCCAATCGATCGATCAAGTACAAGCCCACAAAGGTGAAAAGCAAGTTGGTAACACCGATGCCAATCGAATTCAGCAACGCTGCATTCTCGCCAAATCCGGCCAACTGAAAGATTCGGGGAGCAAAATATAGGACCGCATTGATCCCGGACAATTGATTGAAGAATGCCACCAAGAAGGCCAGCAAAATTGGTATGCGTAGACGTGACGTCCAAAACGCACCCGAGTTTGCGGCAGAGGATTGGCTTCCAAACGATGAAGAATTTTGGATTTCGTCTGCCATTTTTGTGATGGTCGCTTCGTCGGCGTCTCGATTGATCAGGGCCAGCATCTTTTCACCTTGAGCCCGATCACCTTTGGTTGCGATCAACCAGCGAGGACTTTGTGGAAGCGTGCAACACATGACGGTGTAGATTATCGCAGGAACCGCTTCGATCCCCAAAATCCAGCGCCATCCGCCCTCGCCCATAGCTATCCCAATCAAGTAGTTTGACAGGAAGGCAACCAAGATTCCAAAGACGATATTGAACTGAAACATTCCTGCCAACCGACCTCGCCGTTCTGGCGGTGCGATTTCTGAAATGTACAGCGGCGCCGTCACGGTCGAAATTCCGACACCCAAGCCGCCAATAAATCTTGCAACCATGAACGAGTACACGTCGGTGGCCAAACCCGACCAAACTGCCGACACAAAATATAGAGCCCCAATCGAAATCAAAGTATTCTTACGGCCGAATCGATCGGTGGGCCAACCTCCAATCAACGAACCAAGTACCGTTCCCCAAAGCGCCATTCCAATTGCCAGTCCATGCATGGCATTGTCTAAAGCCCAAAGATTTTGAATCGTCTTCTCAGCGCCCGAAATTACGACCGTGTCAAAACCGAACAGAAATCCTGCCAGTGCGGCGGTCGAAGACCAATAGAACAGTCGGTTGTTCATGCTTAGCGTTTCCGTATTGCGAACTTGCATTTGACTTTGAAGCCTTAAAACCAACTTACTATAGCTAGCGACGAAGCAGCAGTATACAATTCGACAGCACCGCTGTCACCATTGCGGCGTATTAGCCCCCCCTTAGTGCCCGGCCACTGCCGGAACAGGTCACCCGTTGGAATGACAGTTTCGTAGCCGTCGTCGAAGATTGTAAAATGGCTCAAAGCTGGCTTAGAAGTACCAGTAGTGGCGACCTGACTTGAATTATTGAGCAGTAAAATCCAGGCAGAAAAATCATGGAAGAAAGACTATGGCGGGATTTTAGCGGTCTGCCGATAGACAAGCCCATGGCGTAAGCGAATCGGATTAGCTGATGGTTTCGGCTGCCTGCTTGGATTGGGCCACAGACTTGCGAAACACAAGCAACGTAAGCATCCGCTAGGCTTCGATTATTCGACCTCGTGGCCCCAAGTTGTAGACGGTTGAACCATTGAGTTGTGACGTTTGATTCCAACAGTCATGCACGTGCCCGCATAGAACAATCGGAGGCTGGCAACGCTGCATCGCGTCAAGAACTGCGACGCTGCCTACATGATTTCCGCGACTGTTCATGTCCACATGACCAAGCGGCGGGGAGTGTGTCAAGAAGACCGACGCCTTGGGCATTTCCGCCAACAATTGATTGGCTTGATCTTCGGTCAAGTCGCAACTCCAGTCGCCAAACGGCGTCACTGGGATGCCGTATCCGATTCCGAAAAACGTTTTGCCGCATAGGTCAACAGCGGTGCCATGCAGAATATGAATGTTGGCATACTGGCGACAGGCATCGGTCAATTCTTGAAGCGATTCTCCATTGCCCGGCACAAAGACCATAGGCTGTTGAATTTCAGAAAGCACGTCAATCACCGCTTCAAGTCGTTTCCGCATCGTGCCAAAGTCACCCGCCCCGACGACAACGTCAATGGTATCCTGTGCTGCTTTTTGAACCAGTTCTTCGGCGGCTAGTTCGTTCGAGTGCAAGTCGGAAAATGCCAAAATGTGCATTGCAAAGGCCCTCGATTAAGTGGTATCTATCTTAATAACCTTCTAAGTCCAAAATCATAACACGCCTTGTCACGATCGGCGACTGACCGGTCTATAAGAATTTGATCCGCAAGAAATCTCCGCGCCAGAAGCGACGGCGCTAAATTTTATTAGCCCGGAGAACCATCGTGCTTGCGTCGAAGAAGTTTAAAAGCAAAGCGGGAACTTGTTACAGAATTCTTCGCAAGCCACTACAACTGACGCACCATCGAACGCGAATCGATCGTAGCGGTAAGCACCTGATTGGTCGTCCAAAAATAGAGTAGCTCGATAATCTGAAAGTACCTAGAAGCGGCTTTGGACAGATCTTCATGCCAATCACTCGCTTGGAGCATCTGGCCGTTTTTATGGCCGCCGATTTCACGGCGGAGGACCAAAAGAAAGCCGCCCAATACGGCCAAGTTAGTGCGGCCAAGTTAGTGCGGCCAAGTTGATGCGGTCGGCTGGTTGCCAAATCGACTACTAATCAAATGCAGAATCTAACGTAGCAACGGATTCTTCAGTTTGTACTTATCGTCTTCGGATTGTTCGAGTGCGACTTGATTAAACAGACTATCGCCGCCAGGCACTTCCATAGTGGCAATATATTCTTGCCACTGGGGAATATCGCGTCCAAACTTTTTGCCGGTAATCTTTTGCAAACTGTCTGCGGCGCACAGTTGCAAAGCTGGCTCGTCAGAATTTAGCGCCACTTGTAAGGACTTAGCCGCTGCAGGCGAATCAAACTGGCCCAGTGAACGGGCGGCAGCAAGACGCACGTCAGGATTGGTATCGCTTCCCAGCGTTCTTTGCAATGTTAACATCGAATCGGCAGAATTGTGGCTGGCCAAGACTCGACAGGCCGCAATTCGAACATCGGCTTCGCCATCTTTCAGAGCGGTTAAGACTGCCGCATGAGCGGTTTCGCCGGGCAGCTTGGCTAATAATTCCGTGGCATGAAGGCGGACTAAAATGCGTTTATCGTCTTTAATGAAAGCCGCCAGCTGTCCCGCAGCCCGCTGTTGTTCAGACGGACTTCCCAGGTTCGAATTCTCGACCAACGCTGTCATTTCGGGCTTTAGACTCTGCCAAGTCTTTGCGTATTGCTCTTCCTCGGCCCATTGTTCTCGCACCCTCGGGCTTAGATAACCCAACCGCCACATGGCACCTTTGGCGCAACCGGAAATTCCGACAAGAAGAACTAGCAGGATCAGAGACTGTGTTCGATTCATGTTCACCCGCATGCAACGAAGATGGCGATGGTCGTATGATTTTGATACGTTTATCTGCCTTGGTTGATTGGCCTCGGCTTTAATTTAATAGCAAAAGTGAAAGCACACCTACAGGGCAATTCCAGATCGCTAGCAGCCTCGAGTCAGGTGTTGAACCCGATTTACTACCGGGACAAGCCGCCCTACGCTACCGCTTTGATTTGATAGCGGCGAGAACTTCCGCTAGAACCACAGCTCGACATTATCAAAATAGAGAAGAAGACCGACCGCTAAGTAATTACTGTTGGGAGATCTTGTACAGGCTCTTGGCGGTTCTGATATAGATTGCATTTCCAACAGCCGCTGGCGATGCCATCACTTCGGAATCCAGTTGATTCGTTGCCAGGACCCGGAATTCTCGACCGGGTTGAAGTACGAAAACTTTTCCTGCTTGATCACCTAAATATATTTTTCCATCCACAAACAATGGCGAGGACGCAAATTTACCGCCCAACCGTTCGGACCAGACCTCCGAACCGTCCGCAATGTCGATGCAACTGGCGATCCCGATGTCGGAAACCATGAATAACAGATTCTCGGCAATGACAGGCGAGGGCATTGTGGGGACGCGGTTCTCCACTGTCCAAAGCACTCGATCTTCTGGCTTTTCAAATGCGGTCGCCGCTAGGTCAATGGCCAGCAGGCGGCTTTTCATGAAGCCGGTACAAATGTAAGCCACTTCGTCTTTAATTACCGGACGCGGAACGGTGGAGAATCCAAGCTTGCCATACGGAACTTTATAGAGTTCCTCCCCGTTCTTGGGGTCATAGACGTACGCCCAATCCACAGCCGATGAAACCAAGACTTCTTGCCCGGCAACTTTCGTTAGCATCGGGGTGCAAAATGCCTTCTTTTGATCGGGATGATTTGGTATCTGACCAGAACGTTGACTACGCCACGCCAATTCGCCATCCTTCACGTTCAAGGCAACAATCGACTGGGTGTCAGTTCCGTCGGCGTGGAAGATGACTAAGTCTTGAAACAAAACCGGTGACGAACCTGGTCCCGTTTGATGATCAAGCTTGATCGTATCGTTTCGCCACAGCACTTTGGAAGTTGCACAGTCGACCCCAGCGGTACCATAGGTCCCAAAATGGCAGAAAATTTTTCCGTTGGCAATGCAGGGCGTGGGCGATGCGTAACTGTTGAGATTGTGGATCGCATCGGGCGAAGTGACACTAAACAGCAAGATCGAATCCTTGGGCTGTCCATCCTTCAGATCAAAAGACACCAACAATAGATCAATCGATTCGAAAGTAATTTCTAAACCGCCGGAACTAGGCGGTTCCGTTTTACTACCAGTGGGTTTGGCAACAGTGAACCAGATTTTGCCTTCGTTGATGACCGGAGACGACCATCCGGTTCCATCAATCGCACTTTTCCAGACAACGTTTTGCGTATCGCTAAATTCAATTGGCAAATCGGTTGCAGTTGCGATGCCGTCACCCATTGGTCCGCGAAATTGTGGCCACGAAGCCTGTTCATCCGTCCGCGTTGTTGTCCGCGTCTGGGTCGGAACTTGCACGAACATTCCGTAACTGGCCCGTCCATCAACTAGAATCGCCAAACCCACGGCGCAACTTGAAATGATACTCAGAACTTTCGTTGTCAATTGCATCTTACGTTCCAACGGCTTTCTAAACAGTAAAATGGTAAAACTAAAATCACAAACCGATGGTCGGCTTCCGCGAATGGTCGGCTTCCGCGAATGTTCCGTTTTGGCATTTTTTCCGAACCGCTTCAACCATCCCTTGAATGCGTTAGTATTCCAAAAATCAGGGACATTTCTAAGGCCGCGTGTGCTGGAATTTCGCTCACTGGCTTTTCAAAGGATAGGTCGTCCCCAGGGATGGGTAGAAAGTACCGACACGACCTTGGCTTTCTCGGCTAGTGAAGTTCGTCGCTTCCTGCCCAGCAGTCGCAACTTTTTTCGATCTGGGTAATCTTGTCCAGCCTTACTTGGTGCCTGCCGCCTTCGAAATCTGTCTGCAAAAAAGCTTCCACAACCGGCAAAAGATCTTTTTCTTTCCACACGGTGCCCGAAAGACATAAAACGTTGATTCCATTGTGACGTCTGGTCAGCTGAGCACATTCGACGATATCACAAACTGCCGCACGCACGCCTGGGAATTTATTGGCGGTAATGCACATTCCCACGCCAGAGCCACAAATCAGGACCCCCCGATCGGCCGCCTTGTTAGAGACCGCCGCCGCGACTTCGCGCGCAAAGTC
>JBDNHU010000203.1:0-14966 GCA_041688615.1 Mariniblastus sp.
CGAAGTACCGTCAAGAAGATTGGGCAACGTTGGGCGGATTACTTCCCCGACATTACCTGGATCCCGCGTTCAATCTTGGTTCTTAATATCGAGTCGCCTTCCTGGCATCGCTGTAACGCGTTTTTGCTGATCTGCAAGGCGTTGTCCAGGTCGCCCTTGGCGTAGGCCGTTCTGGCGTCGTCAATCAAACGTTGGATCGCGGCATGGCGTAGATTCGTTGCGATTTTATCTTCTTGGGCTAATCGTTTCCGAATCGTCGACACGCTTTCGACCGCTTGAGTTGCCGTGCTCTTGGTTGCGTTTTGCTCGGATGTCGCAAGATCACTTGCCGGCGGATGGATGGACGCTGGATCTTGGGTTGTTAAATTTGAGATCTGACCAATCGGGTTGCCCAAGGGATCGGTTGCACCCGAAATTTTCACCGCTGGCGGTGCCGTCGTGGATTGGTTCATCGCTTGTTTGACCTGGGCCACCGCATCGGCTTGAGCCTGCAGGATGCCAGCGGCTGTGGTTCCGGGAATCGGAGTCATTGCGAAATTTCCGTACCCATCGGCATAGCCCGCACCGCCCGCACCGCCCGCACCAGGATCTACGCCCCAACCCGTGACCGCTACTCCGTTAAAGGATTGATTTGCGTATCGCCACTGGTTTTGGTTCCAGGCATTCAAGTACGGGTCAAAAAAGCCATTGTAAGCGTAAGGCGTTGGGTAACCGCAGTTGGGCCAGTAGCCGTAAACCGGCTGGACGATCCAATGGTTGCGGCCATATTGATTGTCGCGTCGTCGCCCAAGGTTGGACGCTTGATGATTGTGGCCGTGATCATGGGCACCCACGTGACCGGCGGCTTGATTGCTTTGGCTGATACTTGGGTGGGAATAGCCTCGGCTGTTTTCGCGATCCAAGTAGACTCGGTAAGCGTAAGGGTAACGATACGGCGCGGCCTGCGCGTAGGGATCAAAATAGCCTCCATTACTGACCACAGGAATAAATCCGGTGACAAAAGGCCGCACCGAACCCGAAAAGAAATTGGACGGGTAACCATTTAGCGACGTCGTCCCCACTCCCGTGCTGGTGTGCACTCGGTTGCTGCCTTTGGCCATCGTGATGCCGAAATTGAAGCTTGGGTTCCCGGTCCGGGCGAAACCAAAATTCGCACCACTGCCCGGACTGTACCCGCCAAACTGAGGAATCGCGGGTGCGCCGAAACTGAACCCACCGCGACTGCCAGAACCAGAAGAGTTCCCGAAATTCAGCCCCCAATTCACACCGGTATGATTGAAGAACGAATCACTAACACCTCCGAAATTATTCTGAGTGTTGATCATCGTTTGGCCGCTGGCGAAGTTGGCTGGATGCCAAACCAGCACCAACAGACAGATCCCTAACCCAAGGGCGAAGCGACGGCAGATCCTAGCACCGACATCGACTGCTTTGGCTGTCATAGGGTTACCGAGGCTTCGGTGAGTATCGTTGGAATGCGGTTCCGTTGAAACGAAGCCTGTTGGCGACAAGCAGCTAAAGACAGAAGATTGGGCCCTTGAGCTTGTTTGTAAATCAGAATCTATCATGGTCAACAGTCCTTAGAACCAAATCTGAATTGCCACCTGGAAACGGATTGCAAGGGTCTCGTCCTGACGACAGTCGCCCCTCACCCCCAACGACCAGCGAATCCGTTTAACCGTTTTGTTCCTGTAATTGTCTCTTTCTGAAGTCCCAGAGCAAGTGTTTTCTGCGGTATCCGCGTAAATGTTCAACTTTCAAGTGTCAGAATGCCGAATTTTGCCCAGATAGGTCTTGTCATGGTTGCCCTTAGGTCGCTACCATTTCAAGCCAGGAACCGCTTAAAACGCCTCCAAGCCCGCAACTGCTCAGATTTATCGTGAACGGTTCAAGGTAAAGGAGGGAATTCCGGCGGTATTCCAATCCCCCATTTCTCTGGGGAAATTTCCGGGGAACTGGACATGTCCGCCACGATTGCGGACATAAGTGTGATGGAGGATAAGCGAACGGTTAGCAGGTTGATTCGAAATCAATTGCCCGAAAGGGTTGCGGGTTCGAATCCCGTGTCCTCCGCTGTTGAAAGAATGCCGTAAGTGTCTGATTTTTCAGGCCTTGCGGCATTTTTTATTGCCCCCTGCGGGTGATTAACCTCTGTTTTACCTTTTGGCTGCGAAATGACGAAGAACGTCAGGCCAGTTTTAATGCTCCGCATGGGCTATTGGACTAAGCGATCCAAGGGGTGAGAATCTGCTTGTCGACGCTGGCCTAGACATTCCCGTTGATGACACAGGGTGCATACTTGCTTATCTATTAAGCGATTCCAGCGATTCCATGAGCGATGCTAGGCGTTGGCTCAAGATCGGTCAGATCCAGCAGCGACACTTCCAGGAACTCGAGCACGTTTGTGAAATGATCGCTGAAAGCGTGCCCACACCAACCCCACTCAAGGTCTTGTCACGAGTCCATTCTTGTCGAAATCTTCAACGTTCTTGATCACCCAGTCTTCTGGCTCACTGAACCAGTCAGTCAGCATCTTGCAGTAGATGTGGTACTGGTTGGGTTTCTCGGTATACCCCTCGCCGGTATGTTCGTCCTTGATATCTCGTGGCGACGGTTTCTACGACGTGACCAGATCTGTCAAGCCCCTCGTGTCTTGGCGTCGAACCATTTGTCGATCTTTGACTGCGACGTAATTTTGTGGTCGATGTCGAGGTCTTCATAGTGAAGACAAAGATATCGCCCTTGGCTTTGCAGTCTTTTGGCAAAGGCTTTTTAAGTTCTTGCACGTACTCCGAGCCATCACCCACGTCCTCGCCGTCTTCCTTGCCGTCTTCCTTGCCGCCGAACTACTGCCAAGGCCGGAGGCCGACATAGCAACGACTTCAGGCCGGAGGCCGACATAGCAACGACTTCAGGCCGGAGGCCGACATAGCAACTGCCGGGGTCGTCAGGCCCCGGAACCAGGGAAAACGGCTACTTAGCCTGGAGCGCGACACAACGACTGTAGCGAATGGTGTCGCCCTCCGTGCTAAGCAGAACCACTGTTCAGTAATCCGGTGGCTTACGCCACCAGCAGTCTATATGTCGGCCTCTGGCCTAAAAACTCACTAGCGCGCCTGGCACTTCTATACTTCTATTTCTTCTATTCGCGCACTTCTATTCGCGATATTTGTAAAAAAAGGACCACAGCCAAGCTGGCCGCGGTCCCGATCGTGTCTATCTCTATCGTCTCTATCTACCTATTCAAGTACTGCTATGGGTCCGCACACTACGTCGTCCAGCCAATGACCGTTTTCGTCGTAGGCTGCCGCTGTGTAGTACCATAAGCCTTTGTCCGGGCAGTCTGTGAACATGGTGACATCACTATCCGTTTCACCACACCAAGTTCCATACCCGTATTCACTTTGAGAGCCGAACACGAGGTAATGGTCGGCGTTGTCTACCGGGCTCCACATGAACGTGACTGAGCCGTCCGCATTCCTCACAAGTTCGCATGTGTCGTATTGGGACTGGTAATCACTTAAGTCTATATTCTGTTCGCACACTAGTTTTTCATCATCGTCCCCGTTTTTGTCTTCGAGGACGGCATACACTTCGTAATAGTTCCAGGCCGATCCCGGGCAATCGTCGGTGAGCGTGTTGTCGGCTACTGCCACGGTATTGCCATTGATCGTTTCGCCAGCTCCAGTGGTCAAGTACAACCCGGATAGAACGTCGCCATTGATCGTTGAAGTTGCACCCGAGCTTACATAGGAGCCGGCAAAGACCGAGTTGTTAGACACCGGTGCACTCAATGCGGAATCTACGGTTGTTGTATGTGCGCCCGCCACAGGAATAAGCAGGGCCACCGCAGCGAGCGCTGACAATGTTCCAACGGCTGCTCTTGGAAGATTCATGTGTCTTAAAAGTCTCATGTGATTGTCTCTATCTCTCTTCATAGCCTGTAGTGGTAACACTGCATGTGAGAGTTCATCCAAATTCACTCACTTAGTGTCGGCGAGCGAGCCCAAATGGGGGCTTAGCGTCGCGTCGAGAATTCCCTAGAGGGTACGTGTGGAATAGGCCATCTGCGCAGAATAAGCAAAAGTGAGTGGGAAAAAGCAATTGTTCTTAAAAAGACAATCCGGATGATCGGAATACACCATGTCGCTCAGTCTCCGAGAGTCCAGCTTGACTCCCAACGGTAGCCAGGCGGTTGCCTGTGAAGTTACTGCTGTTTCCCAAAATGGAGTGCCACTTACTAGCACGACAAGCAACCGAGTGACCCAGCGAGTGTGTCGCGTCCCAGTTTACCCACGCCAGCAAAAGACTGACAGAATGACCTTGCGTCGGTGTCTAGGAAGCGGTAATTCACAACCAGCATACAATCTTTACCAGCACTCAGATTGAAACCACCTCGCCAAGATCCAAAACTCAAATTCAAACACCCACAGGAGATTTCCAAAAATGCACTACCTAACATTACTGGCATCGCTGTTGGTATTGATTTCCGATCCGCCAAGATACGTGGTTCGTGATACGGTGGACGCAATCGAAGTTAACCAAGTGGTCGACCAAGAAGGTGCGGCCACGTTCCGACAATTTCTATTCTACGATTGGGACCTGGTACATCAGAGACTTCGAGTCCGAGGTTGGCGCCCGCAACATTCGTCTAACTTGCCAGTTGCCTTGGATACTCGAAATCAACAGCAAGTACTTGTGTTTTACGACGGAGCAATTCTCCGTGTCGTACGTTCAACTTCCCTGCAAAGATCCAACACCAGATTCGATCCCGAACGTACCGAAAAAAGTATTTGGCCAGTCGCTGATCGAATCGACCTGCAGCCACTTCGCTAGCCAGTATACATTACAAACAAATGCACAAATTAGCGGCGTGTAACCCAACCAGTCGGTCACTGACCTAAATCCGTTGACGGTTTGACTGCCACGACCAGGTACTTTTTAGTCCTACACCGGCATTCCTGCCAACCATGTTACCAGCGGTTCGACATCCGTCAAATACGCTTCGTGATCGGCGGCCTGCATTTGATGGACCCACTGGTCGTATTTATCTACTTAAATTTCATTGTAATAATCAAGATAGCGTTGCCGAGATTCAAGGTAGCTACCGCGAAAGTTCATCCCTATCTCCCCAAACAATCACATTGTTTAACGAAATAGAATCTGTCTGCTTGCCACCGTCTGCTTGCCACCGTCTGCGAAGGTCAGCCGGGCCGATGGTTCAGCCCGAAACGCAACTAGCGTCAATTGTTTACACTGGAATGCTGAGTATGGTAGCTGGCGTAAAGCGTTTCGGGAGAGGCCCCAAGAAAAAAACGCACCAATAACATCCAGTTCTTTAAGGTGCGATTGACGACTCCATCTTTCTTCCATCGCCTGGCACTGGTTATGATCTGCGATTGAATTTCAACTGGACGCGACAGCGAATAAAGGCGTCGACTAAGTATCAAATCTTCCATCAAAGGATCTTCGGGCATGCCGCCAACTTTGGTCAATGCAGCCTTGGTAACCCATAGCCCCTGATCGCCATAAACCCAGCCAAGCCAACGAACTCGCCAGCGATTACCCGCTTCCACCCAGCGAAACTTAGCCTGATCGTCTTCAATCACTTGGACAAAGCATCCCCAATGGCAATCCATCGGTTGGCTTGAATTTTCTAGAAAAGATTGCAGTGGCAAGAATGCGTCGGGCTTAAAGACTGTGTCCGCGTGTAAAAACACCAAGACGTCACCCGTGGCGGCCGCAGCGCCTAAGGCTTGCTGGATTCCGCGGCCACTTTTGGGGCTGATCAAGACTTCTGCGACCTCGCCTGCGATCGCTACCGTCTGGTCAGAGCTGCCGCCGTCGACAACGATTACTTGATCCGCTTTGGCGGCCCATGCAGAAGCAACAGCCAGCCCAACGGTTTGCTGTTCGTTCCAAGTGGGAATAATAACCGAAATGCTTTTCCGTCCGGTCACGCCAGACACTCACTTGTAAACCGAGAGAAACAATTGGGTTTCCCAAGTGGCACTGTCCGTCTGCAAAACGGTATCGGTCAAGTAAACTTCCCACGGTCCGCCGTTGAATTTAAAGTCATTGTCTCGAGCCCAAGCACATAGGGTTCGATGAGCGACATCCAACAGTTCATGCGGGCCGATATGAATGGTGGTCACTGTCGAGCCACCGGGCAAATGCCCCGCCAATACGTGGCCGTCGCCTGCGATTTCACTGGACACCGGAATGCCAGCTTCGGCTTCGAACTGAGGCCCGTTGCGATGAGAAAATTTCACAAAGGGCTGGCCCGCAAAGTCTGCCTTCTGGCTGCGAGCATATTGGAACACCGCTGGCAACGCTTTTGCCACATCATTAGGCAGATCCGCATCGTTAGACGAGAAGGTCACCGTCAGTGTCGGGCGTGGCTGAATTTCCACCACTTCCATTTTGTACTGTTCCATCGTGACATGCTCCTAGTTTTCAACTGGGCCTTGGATCCAAACACTCAACCTGCCATCAGACCAGGGACGTGGAATCCTTCGCAGATCAATGGTAGCGTTCTAGCAGTCATCAACGCCGTCCAAGTTTTCCTGCCTTGGTCGACCATCGATCGTGGCATTCTGTAACGCTAACACAGAAAGCGGACGTGATAAACTTTAGCACGCTTCCATAATATGGCTCAGGCGAATTGCCAATCGGCGCCGGTTTGAACTTGAATCGTGTCGCATTGTGCCTCTTGGGCAGGCACATCATGGCCATTGGGCTCTGAAATGGAATCCCAAACATCGTGAGGTTTGTTTCTGGCTTTCAAATTGACCAATTCTGGTCCACACGCCTCTCGCCTCTCGCCTCTCGCCAGCAAATCCGCTCAACTGGCTTAGGCCCTTCAATCACTTTAAAATCTATTTGACCGCCAGCATTCTTTCCAGGGCAGCAAGGCTATGATCGGCCGTTTCACGATCCACTTCGATCACGTTAACCACACAGTCATTGATCAAGTTTTCGATCGTCCAGCACAAGTGCGCTAAATCGATTCGGTACATTGTGGCACACATGCATATCACCGGCGAGAGAAAGTGAATCTCCTGCTCGGGATGTTCTTTCTTCAACCTATTGACCAAATGCAATTCGGTTCCGATCGCCCACTTGGTGCCAGGCGCCGCTTCCTTCACCGTCCGAATGATCGCTCCGGTTGAACCCGAAATATCAGCCAAGTCATTGACTTCCTGAGGGCATTCGGGATGCACCAAAATCTTGATATCCGGAATTCGCTGGCGGAAACCGGCGACGTGATCGGCAGTGAACATTTGATGCACGCTGCAATGCCCCTTCCACAATATTACTTTCGAATCGACGAGCAGTTGCTCGGTGTTCCCACCAAATTCATCCGCATAGGGATCCCAAACCGGCATCTGATCGTTGGTCATTCCCATCTTCAACGCCGTGTTGCGGCCCAAATGTTGGTCGGGGAAAAACAGTACCCGATCCCCTCGCTGGAACGCCCAATCCAAGACCGCCGGGGCGTTGCTGCTGGTGCAGACAATCCCGCCGTGACGCCCAACAAACCCTTTCAAACTGGCTGCCGAATTAATATAAGTCACCGGGATGATTCGACTGGTATCCACCACTTCCGACAATTCGTCCCAGCAGGATTCCACTTGTCGGATCGCCGCCATGTCCGCCATCGAACAGCCTGCCCTCAAGTCCGGCAAGATCACCGACACTCGTTTGCCGTCCCGTTGCTTCAAACGATCCGGCCGGTTTGCCAGAATGTCTGCCGTTTCAGCCATGAAGTGGACACCACAGAAAATAATAGTTTCGCAATCACTTTCTTTCGCCGCTAGATCGCTTAATTGCAAACTATCGCCCGTCAGATCGGCATGTTCAATGACTTCGTCCTGCTGGTAGTGATGCCCCAAAATCAAGAGTTTACTACCCAAAGTCTTCTTGCCGGCAATAATGCGTTGCCGTAATTCATCGTTGGGCAGACCCTTGTACGATTTGAAAGCAATCTTCGCACTGGCTTCGGTAACTACGTTCATTGATTCACTTTGGGTTGGGACAGCAATAAGGGCCGATGGCAGGCTTTACCCATGCTGGCCGATCAAGAATGTTCACTGCCAATCATGGGCTTGTGCCATCCATCAAAACTGTATGCCAGTCGCGAAAGACAACTATAAAACGCCCAGCGAGAAGGATCTAGGTGCGCTCCGCTGGTCAATAACGACCGCAAGAATTGGCCAGGCACTCAATCCTAACCCTTTAATTAAGGTCATTAGTTTTAGCCGCAGCGCGATCTCCGCGGTAACTAGCCTGCCCGGAACTACTTTATATCTTAGCACTATCAATCCAAAATTTCAATTCTAGGCAGGATTCACAGTCCAAAGCCGCCCCGAACCGCTCGTCCATCGGAACCATCCGTCTGGCAACGATTCGTCAAGCGAGGCCAGAGGATTCTGATCGTTGGATCACTCTTCGGACTCTAACGAATTGATAATCGCTCGTCGCAGCAGAAAATAGTTATGACCTTCGTACTCGGTGATCCTGCCTTCAACCTCCCAGGTCGTTGTAGAATTCCCGCGAGACAAGTACTGGTGCACTCGTTCTAGAGTCAAATTTTCCAGCGTCGTCACCGACAATCCCAAGTCTTTCAAGTTGCATGTCACTCGTTCACCTACCACTTGAAACGTTGCGTGCGAATCTGTAATCTCTCGCCCCTCTCGCACTCGACCCATTCCCGAATCCTTGGCCGGATCGACCGCAATTTTTCCATCGTTTTTCATGGCGTTGGAAGAGACAGAAATGACCGAACCTTCCATCGAGTTGGCCGATCCACGCGAGTCAACTTTCGATCCACCGAATCCACGGTCTTGTACCACCGATGCACGCACTGATTGGAGTTGTTCGGCAACCAGTCGCGAAATACCACTCACTACCATAGCGATAGCGAAGACCAATGACAGTTGCGACCAAAGTTCTTTCATCCGACCTGCTCGTTTCAATAGTCGCACCAGGCGATCGCTTGCACATCGCCTAGCTGAAGGACCCGCCGGGCGAACCGACAGAGGGGACGACAAATCTGTTCCGCGTATAAACTATTAATGGCACCCAGCGGCAAGTTCATGTTTCGTGGGAATCATTTACTGATTTGGAGGTGACGTAATCCCAAATAGAAACAGAACCGAGCCCACGCAGATCACTGGCCAACCCAGCCAAGTTGGCGGCGTCAAGGTTTTTCGGGAGAGAATACCGGCGGCCGCGGGAACCCCGTAACCGGCATTCTGCCAGGCTGGCGCACCATAAGTCGACGCTTGCTGGTACGTGGGTGTGAACATCGAACCATTATTGTAGCCGCCGCCGGCGACGTTTTGAGTGTAAGTGTCGCCACCGATTTCCAGCCCATCCGACTGCTCATCCATAAACTTAGTGACTTCGGGTGTCAGGACAAAGGATTCGACAATGCGGAAATGAAATCCACAGAAGATCATTAGGATCCCGACAGTCATGTAGTGAGGTCGATTCCAATTCATCGTCGCGGGCTCGCAGTTCCAACCAAGAGGTATCGGGCATTCAATCGGGCAATAGAATTCGTCCTTCATTGTTTATCGTGGCTTCGCTTGCGAAAACGCTTGCAGAAAACGATAACTGCCGAACACGCGTAATTTTTGGTAAGTTCCGTATAATCAAGTAATTCCAGTTGCGTAATTCTTAAGGCAATGTCCCGCAACCTGTGCCTTCGGATCCACGCGTTGACCAATCCACGCGTTGACCAATCCCGGCACAAGCAAGCCCAGCACAAGCAAGCCCAGCACAGGCAAGCCCGGCACAGGCAATCCCGGCACAGGCAATCGATGCCCACTCAGGCCAGCAGGTAACCCCCGCGATCCCGTTTGGGCAAACGAAAAAAGCCCTGGCTCATTAGAACCAGGGCTTCCTATTTCTACCTATTGGCAACGGATGTGTTCGGGCAAGCGTTTGGGAGTATTAGAACAATCCACCGCCAAGGCCACCGCCACCACCGCCTAAGCCACCGCCACCACCGCCTAAGCCGCCGCCGCCACCGCCGCCTAAGCCGCCACCGCCGCCGCCCAGGCCACCGCCCAGGCCGCCGCCGCCGCCACCTAAACCACCACCACCGCCACCGCCGCCGCCAGCAAAGGTAAAGGTGTCAAAGTCGACCAGTTCCGAAAATGAAGGGGTTGCATTGACGAATACATACATACGATCATACGAAGTAAACGCTAAACCACTCCATCGTGGACCCGAAGGGAATGACTGAATCTGCGGTTGATAACCCACTCGATTTCGGTTCAAACCACGATCTTGATTGCGAGTCACATAGTCTTGACGACCAGCACCGGGCGATCCAGTAGATCCAGCATATTCTTCCTTGCCAAACGAATTTTTGGCTTCAGCCAACGCTAACAATGAATTTCGCTGAGCGTTTAAAACCTGAGTCGCAATCGCATTGTTCAACTTATCGGTCGTCGAATCGCGGCGACCTGTTTCTAGCGAAAAGTTCACCAAGTAGTTGGGCTTGTCACCGAATTGGATTTCTTTAGCTTCGGAAGTCTGCTTGTCACTACGAAAGTTGCGAAAAATTTCCACAACCACTTTGTCGCCCGCAACTGCACCCTTTAGCGATCGCAACCACAAACGGTAGTCGCCGGCAAAGCCTTTGGGGCAAACATAGTATTCCGAGTAAACCTTGCTTTGATTGGTGTTCGGTTCTGGAAACGAATCCTTCATCATCACACCACCGCTTAACGTACGCGGAAGAGCGTGCGAGCAAATAGTTCCTGTTGGTTCTTCCACAACTAGATCCAAGTCCGCATCACCAGTCCAACTAACCCGGATCACGATATCTCTTTCCAACGAAGCAATCAATTCTTTTTCGAATTGGCTTGCCGCTTCACTCTTGCCGTCTTTCTTCAATTGAGTAATCGTGCTTGCTGCCAAACGCGTTGCATCTTTGACGATCACTGGATTGTTCGGCCAAGCTTGGCTTAAGATGCCTGTCACGGTCCACTGAATGTCTTCAATGTTGCGGGATCGCTTGACCGCTCGTAGAGCCACTTCGTAAGGCTTCGCCCAAACAGGATTGCTGACCGAAACATCTTGCAAAATCGCGACCGAACGTTCTTCCATGCCATTGTCTGCCATGAACGAAGCAATATTCAACGCCACCTCTTGGTCGGCACTGGAATCCAAAGTTGACATCAACAATCGTTCGATGTCCGACTTAGGTGCACCCATAGCAACCGCTGCAACGTACAGACCTTGATACATCCAGGGCTGACCCTGTTGATTGCGAACGGCACCCTGCAACATGGCTTTTAAGCCTTCAAAGTCACGATTCTTTGTCAACTTGGATGCGGTTCGCTTGACCTTGGCTGGATCTTCAAAATTCGAGGCGAAATGCACATCCCAGGCCGAATCCAAAGAACGATCGCCAACCACCAATTCGATAACGCTGGTTTGGTTTGTTGGTGCCGATGCATCGGCAACAGGTTCCTTAGCTTTGGTGATGTCTTGATCGTCAGACACATTGAACATGCCGCCGCCCATACCGCCGCCGCCCATACCGCCGCCGCCCATGCCGCCGCCGCCCATGCCGCCGCCGCCCATGCCGCCGCCGCCCATGCCGCCGCCCATGCCGCCACCCATGCCGCCACCCATGCCGCCACCCATGCCGCCACCCATGGGTGTCATTGGCAATACCAGGTCAGCAACGTCGTACACAAGCGTGACTTGCTTGTCTTCGGCGTCTGTCTTGGTGGTAATGGTTAGGACTTCGTCACGAATTTGATAGGTCAAATCATTTTCGTCCAACGCGATCTTCAAGGCACTGTTCAGACGAATGCCCGAAAAGTTCATGGTGATATCTAACGAATCCGGGTCAACGCCTTCTTCTTCCAATGCCTTGGTATCAATTCGAATATTGATCGCGTATTTCTCTTGCAAATCGCCGACAAATTCTGTCAACGTCACGCCGTTGTAGTTGCCTTCAAAGCTTCGATCCAACGCCGCTGTGATCTTTTGTTCGTTACCACCTTCTTCAAATAACGCCACCCGTTCGTATTTCTTACGAGCCAGTTTCTTGGCAGCCCAATCAGCTGCGTCTGGGTAACGAATCGGACGACGGTCATCAAACGGAACGCCTGATTCTTCAACACTGTCTAACGCATAGACCATGTCCAAGAATTTCTGGCGACGGATGATGCTCGATTGATATGTCGATTGAATATGAGAATTGACGCTAATCGAAGCCGCGATCTCGCTATGTGGAACGGTTTCCACCAAATTCTGGCTGGCTTCTTTAATGTCGCCGGCAATGATGTTGAATTCATCGTTTTCACGAGTGTAATCCAAGTCGGTCAACAAACCTTGGAACTGGTCAACCAACCGGGAAACCTTCTCTTCCCTGTTGTCAAACGCTTTCAACGTTTCCATTCGATCTTCAGCTGTTGCCTTCGCAACCGCACTTAACTCTTGTTCTTCGCGGAAAGCTACCAAGCGACTCTGTGCGGTCGACAAAGCAGAATCCAATTGATTAATCAATTGAGTCCGAACGTCTTGGGGCGCATCGGCAGCGTTTTCGACACTGGCGATCACTTGCTTCAAACGATTAACCGAAGCGTCCGGTGCCCCTGCCAAACGCTTACGAGCCTCTCTAACTTCGTTGTTGACGAAGGTAGTCAATCGGCCGGTGTAAGCCTTTTGCATCATGTCAGCTTCACCCATCAACAAATTGCCGCTTTGATCTTCGGCTTGGGCTGGGCTTTGATCGGAATCTTGCGTTGCTTCAGCAGTGCCCGATCCTTCAATCGCGTCTTGAATCTCGCTAATACGACTGTTCTTTGGGTCACGCGCCACCGCAGCGGTCACCAAAGTACGAGCGAATTCAACGTCGCCATTGGCGGCAGATTCATTCGCAGCGGTCAACATAGTTCGAGTCGAAGTATCAATCACCGATGCCAAATCCCGCAGACCTGCCGATCCAACGGTCGGAAGGCGAACGCCTTGGTCCTTGCGAGCCTGTTCTAAAACGAAGCCCAAGAATGCAAAGTTGTCGTTGCTGGCTTCTGGCTTGATGCTCCACTTTTGAGTCACGGCCTTTCCATTAACACTGCCTGCCACGGTTAGGTCAAACGGCTGGGCCTTATTGACGGTACCAAGCACGATCGAATCACGGTCCGAACGAACAGGAGCCATCTTGGCAGGATAAGCTTCCACCAAAACGCCCTGTGAATCCGACGAGGATGGCCAGAATACATTGCCGCGAACGGTGTTCACCAATTCTGCAGCAACCATGTCCGAAGATCCCGTTTCGTCGGAATCAACAAAAATATTTCCGCCAGTTTGGTTCGCCAAAATCGACATCAATTCGATATTGCGATCAGGACCAATGGCAAAACTTGAAACCGGCACCTGGCGGTCACGCAATTTGCCAATCAAGGTTTCAAACTTCTTGCTGCCAACCGCGGCCGCACTGCAAATCCCGTCACCGACGTAGATAACATGCCGAGCCTGGGTTGCTGGAGTATTTTCAAACTGATCCGCGGCCCAATGCAAGACGCGGTCCATGTCCGTGGTGCCCAACGCAGTACGCTGGCTTAACGTTTGCAGCGCACGGGTCATGCCGTCGGAATTGGGAGCATAAAAACCGTTGCCCATCGGGACGGCGTCCAGGTCCACGGCTATGACTTGGACTTGGTCGTTGTCGTTCAAGCCATCAGCAATCGACCGAACCATGGCAATCGCATCTTGCTGGAACAGACCCGTTTGACTGGCCGATGTGTCCACCAAAATGATCACTTGGCTTTGGCTGTTCTGAGCTTCCGCAAAATCAGGAGCGACACTCAATGCAAAAGCAGTCTTCCCATCTGCCTGATCAAAAGTTGCCATCCGAGATCCACCATTGTCGATCCCAAAAGCCATTGCGGCCGCCCGGGCAACAGGTGTGTTAGGGATGTGGCCGTAAGTTACCAGGCCTCCGACGGCCAAGCAGCCCACCAAGGCGACTTTCAAATTCGAAAAACTGCGACGATACATGTGTGTTTACTCCGGGTATCCTGCGAACTGGTAAAATTCGCGTTGAAGGGTCTAAAAAACTATCCGTCTAACGACTGACAATTTCGTCCACCTTTCAACCTCGCCAATCAAACCAGTTCGGAAATGAGCGGCGACGCCAACATTCAGTGGCCCAATGATTTCAAAAATTCTTCAGTACATCCAATGATCGACGACCCAATTGGCGCCAACCCACGCCTCTCTCACGGCAGCTTGCTGTTAGACTCTCTCACAGCAGCTTGCTGATAGTCGGCAGCTTGCTAAAAGTCGCGGATTGCTAATCGTCGCTTTCGCGCCTGACTAACAAATTGTACACGCGTCTTGCTGACGATAGTTTATTTCGTTCACTACCGTTTCTCTACAAAAAACCGCCGAATTCCCCGACATGGTAAGCTTTGTTTAAGCCACAAAACCCAACCAACCAGAAAATACAGCCTGATCCGAATCTCAACTCTGCAAAAACCTGACCCCGAAACGGTCAAACGGTCATTCAAGTCCGCCAAACCCATTTCAAACCGCCAGACCCAATCCAGCACCACAGCCTGATCAGACCCAAATCAAACCAAGGATTAAATCAAACCAGGATTCAATCAGCCAATCAGCTAAGCCGCCCAACAATTAGCCGCCCAACAATTAGCCGCCCAACAATTAGCCGCCCAACAATTAGCCGGCCTGAAATCGACGGCCCTGCAATTTGCTAACTGTGGCAATCTGCCACAAAGTCAAACGGCAAGCGGTCCAGCGGTTCTTTAATGGAAGCAAAAAACATGCCAGCATGGCGTTCAATTGCACTGCTGCACTTCACTTTAACGACCTAACACAAAGTTTTCGCCTGGAAAAACGCAAAAATTGCAGTCGTATCGCACTGGCAAAATAGGCAATAAACGTAAAAAAACCTGCCTTCACGGATGAAGACA